>NZ_JBFUDR010000018.1:0-39284 GCF_056404615.1 Massilia sp. P2_C2
TCGACTACATCGCGGTCGGCAATGTCGCCGCCGCCAGACTCGCCAGGACCGGCATGGCGAAGTCTGTTCTCGATGCCGGCTGGTCGACCTTCCGACATCAACTGGCGTACAAGGCTGTCAAGCATGGCGCGTGGTTCGAGGAAGTCGATGAAAGTTTTACTTCCCAAGCCTGTTCGAATTGCGGCGCCATGCCCGATTCGCGGCCGAAAGGTATCGCGGGCCTTGGAATAAGAGAGTGGCAGTGTAGTGTTTGCGGTTGTCGACATGATCGCGATACCAATGCTGCGATAAACATTCTCCGTCGCGGACGTGCGACGCTAGCTGTAGGAATCCCCGTTTTTTAGGGCGGGGAGGACGTCAAATGCGGTCGCTCTCCTTGCGCACGACGCGGCCGATGACGAGGCAGGCATTGCCCTGGCAGAGTTTGCGGTGGTATTTGCGCTGGTCCGGATTGTCCGACGTCAGCCACCATTTGCCGGCGTCGCGCGTCAGGCGCTTCACGACGGGTTCGCCTTCGTAGTTGAAGGCATACACGGCGCCATCCACGAGTTTCTTGTCCTGCGTGTTGATGATGACGATGTCGCCTGCGTACAGCGAGGGCTCCATGCTCTCGCCCTTGACGAGGATGGCGAGCAGGTGGTCGGGATGGTAGTTGTGACGTTCGATCCAGGTGCGCCGCATGCCGAGCGTGCCGCCGTCGCGGCGCTCCGGCTCCGCCTGGAAGCCCGTGATCCCGGCCGACAGCCGCAGCTTGACCATGCGAATCTGGACGAATTCCGCGTCGTCGTTGTCCAGCGAGCGCACGGGTATGCCTTCCTTCAGATGGTGGAAGGGGGCCTGGCGCGGATCGCCTTCGCCGGTCATCAGCCAGATGTGCGAGAACCCGAGCTCGCGCTCGATGTTCAGCGCGTAGCGGATATCCATCGACTTGATTTTCCCTGTCAGCCACTGGTTCACCACGCTCTTCGAGGCGCCGGATGCCTTCACGAGGCCAGTCTGGCCACGCTCGCCTTCCAGTTGCGGCACGGTGCGGTAAATGTGGTCGAGGCGGTCGGATAAGAGGTTCATGTTAAGTATTCTAAACTTTTTATGGTTTAGTGTTCTTGACGTCAATCAGTTTAGAGTTCTATACTCTACGTCAAATACTAAACCTTTGAAAGGGTTTTCATGGGAACGACGCACGCACGCCATACGAGCCATGCCGCAGACCCGCTGGAAGGGGCCATCGAGACGCTGCTCGGCGCAGGGCCGCGCCTTGCCGACCAGCTCGCACACGAGACCGGTTATTCACTGGCGGCGACGCGCTTGCGCCTGGACCGCCTGCTGGAGCGGGGGCGCGTCCATCGCGAGAAGGTCAACCTGGGCCAACCGCGCTGGCAATATCTCTGGCATTCCGGGCCGGCGCCGGTCCCGGCAACGTCCCCGGCAGCGGATGTGGAGACGGACGACGACCTGTTCGCGCCCGTGCAGACGAGCGTGCGCAGTTACCCGCCCGTCGGGCGGCGCGATACGCTGGTGGCCGCCTTGTTCGGGCCGGCGCGTCACCGATAACAATCAGATACAACGTCCCGGCATCGTGCTTGCGGAGGGCCGGCATGGCCGGGAGATCAAGGAGGAAGCAATGGGGTTTGCAGACCGCTATATCCAGGCGCTGGGCGCGCTGAACCTGACGAACGACGACCGGCACCATCATGCCGATCCATTGATGGCGGCGGCATTTGCTGCGGCCGAAGCGACGGGCGACATCGGCTTGTTGCTGTACCGCGTGAAGTATGCGGATCGCCTCGCCGCGAAGGCGTTCGAAGGCAATACCGCCAACCTGGCGCAGTTGCTGCGGCTGTGGACGGCGCAGGTGACCAGGCGCGGCCGCGCACGCCGCTGGGTGCCCGAAAACACCGCCTGGGACGCGCAGGCCGCGCACAAGCTGTATCGCACGGTCGCCGAGCATTCGCTCGCCTACTGGCTCGACAGTACGTGCAAGGCGTGTGCCGGTACCGGCCTGGCGCAGGCCGGCACCTGCGCCGCATGTGGCGGCAACGGCGAAGCGCCGATCGACTGTGCCGGCGGTTTCGTGCGCGAGCGGGTCAAGGACATGGTGAGCGAACTGCACAACATCGCCGCCAGCCAGGCGCGCCTGGCGAACCGCCGCCTGCGCAGCCGTTAGGCGCCGCAGCGCAGCCTGAAATTATTTCGTGTTTTAGGCTGCTGCTGTATAAAAACACAGTAGTTTTGTTTATACTTCGACCTACATTCTTTCGGCACCCGTAATGCGCGGCACCCCCGCCACCGATAGCCGAAACACGCGACAGACCCTCACAGCGGCGACGCTGCTCGCCCATCGAAAGCCCGGATCCGATCCGGGCTTTTTTTTACCTCGAACGAAAGGAAGCCATGTCCACCAACGTCATCCGTGCGCTGCTGGCCGGTGCGGCCGACCTGGGTGTACCGGCAGGCCAGGTCCTGTCCGGCGCACCGCAGCCGCATCCGGCGGTCTTGCCCACGCTGTTTGTCGCCGAACTGGCCTGCGTGCCCGAACCCGGCTCCAGCGGTCGCGGCGCAGCGGCACTCGTCACGGCCCGTGTACAGGTCACGGCCGTCAGCGCCGGCTACGACCAGACCAAGGCGCTGCTCGCGGCGGTGCGCCGCGCCTGCAACCTGCAGAGCGGCAGTATCGCCGGCCTGGACGTCGTCAGTGTCGTACGCGAGCAGACCGGGCCGGACGTCACCGACGATGCCGGCGCCTTCCGCCAGTCGCTCGAATTCGGCGTCACCTACTACGAAGCCGATTGATTCATCGATTTCGTCAACCAGCCCGCACAGCATGCGCTTGCGGGCTTTTTTTATGYCCTAAAGGAGAAACATGGGAACCGCAAGCGGAGTATTCAAGCAGGTCACTTACAAGCCCGAGACCACCTACGGCGTGCTGCCGGCGCAATCCGCCGCGCAGGCGCTGCGCCGCGTGACGTCGTCGCTCAACCTGTCCAAAGACACGTTCCAGAGCAACGAGATCCGTACCGACTTCCAGGTCGCCGATTTCCGTCACGGCCTGCGCAAGGTCGGCGGCACGATCGCCGGCGAACTGTCGGCCAAGACCTATGCTGACTTCATCGCCGCCGCGCTGAAGAAGGATTTCGCCGCCGGCGTGGCGATCTCCGGCGCCTCGATCACGGTCGCCGGCACGTCCGGCGCCTGGACCCTCACCCGCGCGACGGGTTCGTTCCTGACCGACGGCGTGAAGATCGGCGACGTCGTGCGCCTGACCGCGGGCGCGTTCAATGCCAGCAACCTCGGCAAGAACATCCTGGTCACCGGCGTCGCTGCGACCGTGCTGACCGGCCGCACGCTGAACGGCAGCGCCCTGGTTGCCGAAGGTCCGATCGCCAGCGCGACCGTGACCGTGATCGGCAAGAAGACGATGGTGCCGCAGACCGGCCATACCGACAAGTCGTTCTCGATCGAGCACTGGTTCCCGGACGTCCCGGCCAGCGAAGTGTTCAGCGGCTGCAAGGTGTCGAAGGTGTCGCTGGCCATGCCGGCCACCGGCATGTCGACGATCTCGGTGGAACTCGCCGGCAAGGATGCGACCGCGGGCGCCGCCCAGTACTTCACGAGCCCCGCGCCGGTCACCGTGACCGGCACGATGGCGGCGGTGAACGGCGTGGTGTCCGTGGGCGGCGTGTCCGGCGGCACGATCACCAGCATGAGCATCGACATCGCCTGCGGCCAGTCCAGCGAACCGGGCATCGGCGCGAACGTGGCCGACCAGGTTGCGTCCGGCCGCGTCGTCGTGACCGGCCAGCTGACGGCCAAGTTCGATTCGACCGCGCTGCGCGACGCCTTCTACAACGAATCCGAGATCTCGGCCTATGCCGTGTTCACCGCCGATAACTCGGCCGGCTCGGACTTCGTCGCCTTCAGCATCGGCCGCCTGAAGCTGAGCGATGCGGCCAAGGACGACGGCGAGAAGATCCTGATCCAGACGATCCCGTTCCAGGCCCTGCTGAACGTGAACGGCGGCACGAACTTCGCAACCGACCTCACGACCATCGCCGTGCAGGACAGCGCGCTGTAATCCGCGCCCACACCGGCCCCGGCTGCCGCCGCCCTGCGCGGGCGCGGCGGCCGGTCCGGACATCTTTATTTTTATTTTTCCACGAAAGAGAAACCATGAATGCACAACCGTCCCCTCTGCTGAACAAGCTCGTCGCCAACCTCGACATCGACGCCTTCGACGACGTCCCGAGCGGCAAGCTCGTGCTGCAAAACCCCAGGACCAAGGAGCCGACCAATACCTGGATCGAGCTGGCCAGCCCGGAACACGAATCGCGCAAGCGCATCGACCTGGCGCGCACGCGCAAGCTGCGCGCCGAGTTCGCGGCGACCGGCAAGATGCCGGCCTCGGACCCGCTCGAGGACCATGATGACGAAACCGAATACCTGGTGGCGGCCTGCCTGGGCTGGAACGTCACCCGCGCCGGCCAGCCGCTCGAGTGCACGCCGGCCAACGTGCGCGCGCTGCTGATCGATCCGACGAAGCAATGGATCCGCCAGCAGGTCCGCACCGGCATCAACAAGACCGAGCTTTTTATCGCCGACTCCGCGAAAGCCTAGCGGAGTGCTGCCGCGCCGAGTACGCACTCGCCGCGCGGCAGGGTGACGGCGCGACGTTGCGCGCCCACCTGCAGCGCGTCGCGCAGAACACGGGCGAGGTCGATCCGCGTTTGCACATCGCCTGGCCGCGGCTGGGACGCCCCGTGTGGGAGGCCTTCCGGCGCATGGGCCGGTCGCTGACGATCAACGGCCCCGGCCCGGTCACGCCGCAGGACATCCTCGCGTACCAGGCCCTGCATCGCGTCGAGTTCAGCGCGTGGGAACTGGACATGATCGACGTGTTCGATGCGATTGCGATGGAGGCGATGCACAAGGGCGATTGAGCTGCCGGTGTCGTGCGCTCTGCCGTCATTCGACGACGGTATGCGCGCATCGGCGATTTTTATTCGAGCCACCCTGGTGGTGGCTTTTTCAGTTGGAGAAGGCATGACCAATAGCGGCTCGGAAATGGGCTTTCTCGAATCGGCGGAGGCGATCACCAAAACGGTGGAAGCGGTCGAGAATCTCGGCAAGGCGTTCGAAGCGCTTGCCAAAATGTTCGACGCCCAACGTGAGTTTGACAAGCTGAGGGCACAGCTCACGTTTGTTACGGGATCGGTCGGCGATGCGGCACTGGCATTCAAGGACCTGCAGTCATTGGCCGCCGCCACGCCATTCAGTGTGGAGGAAACCGCCAAGGCGTTCATCAAGCTGCGGATGGCTGGACTGGACCCATCCGAAAAGGCATTGCGGGCATATGGCAACACGGCCGCAGGCCTCGGTGAAAGCCTGGACAAAGTCGTCGGTGCCGTCGCCGACGCAGCGCAAGGCAATTTCGAAGAGCTCGAAAAGCTCGGTATCAGCGCGGAGAAAAACGGCGGCCGCGTATCGCTGACTTTCCAGGGAGCGACCGAATCAATCGGCAATAACGCGAAGGAAATCGAGGCATATCTGCAAAAGCTGGCGAAGACGAAATTCGGCGACGCCATGGCGGTCCAGAGCGACACCCTCGATGGTGCGATCGGCAACCTGCACGATGCATGGAGCGCGTTTACGCTCAGCCTGTCGCAAGCGGGCCTCGGCGATGCCGCCCGGGCCGCGATCGAGGCCGTCACGGATGCATTGAAAGCGTTCCGCGAACATGCGGATGCCATCGTGTCCGGCCTGAAGGTCGCAGCCGAAATCGGGGCCGCGTATTTCGCCGTGTTCGTCGCCGGACCTGCCGTCGTCACGGCCGTCACGACGGTGTTTGCCGCCCTCGAACAGCAAGTGTTGCTCGTCCGCCTGGCGATGGCGATTGGTGCGAGTACCACGGACGTGCTGACGAACAGTTTCGGGGGCATGAGTGTTTCCGCACAGCTGGCGGAAGGATCGCTGTCCAAGGTGAAGCTTGCGGGCGGCTTGATGATGGCGGCCTTTGCCGGATGGGAGATCGGCAGCTGGCTGAACGACAATTTCGTCGAAGCGCGCCTGGCCGGGCTGGCGTTTGTCGAAGTCACGCTGACTGGTTGGGAACATCTCAAGTATGGCGCCCAAATGGCGTGGGAATTCATCAGTTTTGCATGGGATAAATCCGTTTCGGAAATGCAGAAATCGCTGGCTGTTTATCTGGCAGCCGCGGCCAAAGGATTTTCCATGATCGGCGCGACGGGGATCGCATCCTCCATCGATACCTATGTCGCCAAACTGGACGCGGCCGCTGCCGGACAAAAGTCGTTTGCGGAACGTACCCGGGACATCACGAAAGCGCACCAGGACTCGGTTGCCGCGATCCATAAAAACGTCGACGAACTCGCACAAAGTGAAATCGCAAACGAGGCCGCTGAACAGGCGAAGAAGAAGAAGGGACTCACGGGCGGCCTGGGGAGCTCGGCCTCCGGGACCTCTGCCAAGAGCAACGTTCAGGCTGCGAGTGGTCATCGCCAGGCGGCAGCGCCGCAAGTCCGGCAGGACCAACAGCCCGACTGGTCACTCGGGATTTCCAACGACGAGCTCTTTGGTCGGTTGCAGGACAAAAAGGGAGAGCGAGACGCGGAAGTCTCGAAGCAGATCAACGACGATTTCGAAAAGACGGTAAAGCAGGACCGGTTCGATAGACACCTGCAAGATCTGAATGCGATGGTCGAGAGCATGTCAGCCCTCGACCAGGCCGCGCAATCTGCGGCGAAAGGCATGGCGGATGCGTTTGGCAGCGTCGGGAAGGCGATCGGCGGCATGACGACCGCGCTCACGGGCTACGAGCGTACACAGGCCACGATCGCCGCGAAGCTGGCATCGGCAACGAACGATGCCGGCGGCGACAAGACCAAGATCGAGCGCGCCAATCAGGTGGCCGCAGAGGAAACGGCGCAAGCGCAGATCAAGTCGTACGGCGACATGGCTGGCGCCGCCAAAGGCTTCTTCAAGGAGAAGTCGGCTGGATACAAGCTGCTCGCAGGTATGGAGAAAGAATTTCACCTGATCCAGTTGGCCTTTCAAATGGAATCGCTGTACACCCATCTGTTTGTGACCGGCGCGAAAGCGACCGCCACGGTCTCGGGTCAGGGCGTTGAAACCGGCGCGGTCGCTGCCGGAGAGACAGCTCGCAATGCCAGCAAGATCCCAGGCGTATTCCTCTCGTTCATGAGCGCCCTCGGGCCTTGGGGTACTGCCGCTGCCGCGGCTGCAATCGCAGCCGTGTTGGGCGGTGCCTTTGGTGGTGGAGGCAAGGGTGGAGGCGTCAATCCCAACTCCGCCGAGGAGCGACAGAAGGTGCAGGGCACCGGAACCGTGCTGGGCGATTCGAAAGCCAAATCCGAGTCCATCGCGAATTCGCTCGAGATCATGAAGAAGAACTCCGAATTGGCGCTCGGCTACCAGAACTCGATGCTCACCGCGCTGAAGAACATCGCATCGGCGCTGGGCGGTGCGGCCAAGGGCATTTTGCAAACAGCAGGCATCACGGGTGGCAGCGCTTTTGGTACCGTCGCATCGTCCGACAAGGCGTTCGTCGGTGCGTCCCATACCAAGGACATTACCGATAGCGGCGTGCAGTTCTCCGGCACCTTCGGTCAGCTTCGAAGCGGGCACGGCACCGGCCGGCAGTACGAGGACGTGTACACCACCAGCGATGGCGGCATGTTCCGCTCAGGCTGGACGCGAACCGACACCAATTACAAGGCGCTGTCGGCCGAGGCGATGAAGCCCTTCTCGCTGATCTTCGACAACATGGGTGACCTGCTCGTCGATGCCGGCGTCAAGCTTGGCCAGGACAGCGCCTCGTTGACCAGGGCGATCAACAACATCAACGTGGACTTCGGCGTCAGCCTCCGCGGGCTCAAAGGGCAAGACCTTACCGACGCCCTGAACGCCGGGGTGAGCGTAGCCTTCGATAAGGTAACGACCCAGTTATTCCCGACCATCGCGCAGTTCCAGAAGATGGGCGAGGGCCTGGGCGAAACGCTGGTACGTGTCGCCTCCGATGTGCAGGGTGTGAATAGCGTGTTTGCGTCGATGGGCAAACCTCTGGGCAGCATGTCCCTGGAGGCGAAGGAACGCCTTGTCGAGGCATCTGGCGGGCTGGACGAGTTTGCGTCATCGGCCAAGTCCTTCATGCAGAACTTTTACACGGAGGCCGAGCAGCGGGACGCTACGAAAGCGAAGTTGAACCCCGTGTTGGCGCAGTATGGGCTGAGTACGGAAGGTCCGAACGCACAGAAAATGTTCAGGGACTTCGTCGTCGGGCTGGATGCCTCCACCCAGGCGGGGGCGCAAACGTACGCCATGCTGATGAATCTGCAGCAGGCATTCTTTGATGTCACCGATGCCGTAGCCAGTGAACGGAACGACCTGCAGGATCAGCTCGACGAGCTGACGATGACGTCGACTCAACTCCTGGCCAAGCAGCGCGATGCACTGGACGACAGCAACAAGGCGCTGTTCGACCAGGTACAGGCAGCCAAGCAGGTCAAGGACGCACAGGATGCGGCCAAGACCAGCCTGGGCAATTTCGTCAGCCAGATGCAGTCGTTCGCGACCACGGCAACAGGGCTGAACAGCAGCCTTGTGTTGGGAAGCCTGTCGACGCTCACGCCCGAGCAGCAGTACGTCGAGGCGCGCCGGCAGTTCGAACAGACCCGCCAGCAGGCCGCCGCCGGTGACAAGGCCGCGCAGGGCAACCTGCAGTCGACCGAACAGACCTTCCTTCAGATGTCGCAGAAGATCAACGGCGGGGACGCGCAGTATTCGTCCGACCTGGCGACCGTCATGCAGGCCAACGACCAGCTGGCCCAGTGGGCGACGCAGTCGGCCGACGTGGCGCAGGCGAGCCTGGACGCGCTGAACGATTCGGCGGCGACCCTGGCGGACATCAGCGCGACCCTGACCGCGATCGCTCAAGGCGTGCAGTACTTGCCGGCGGCGCTCGCCGGTCAGGACTTGCCGGCCTTCACCCAGTCGTCCACGCAGATCGACTACGCGCGCATGGGAACCATGGACATGGCGCCGTTGGTGGCCGAGGTCAAGGCCCTGCGTGACGAGGTGAAGGGGCTGCGCGCCGAAGCGCTCAAGCGAACGGGCGACCTGATCCAGGCAGGCGAGGCAAGCGCCGAGAAAGCGGCCGACATCGTGGTGGAGGGTGTTCGCAATGCCGCCACGGATTCGGCCTGGTCCGCGAGTAATTCAAAAAGGATCGTATCTTGATAACTGATGCACAATTCGCCGCGTGGCTGGGTGACGCCGGCGCGCAGCGCGTGATGCTGTTCGAAGTCGGCGTCAAGAGCGCCGGCGTCGACATCACGCGATACCTGTCGACGAAGGCATACGTCGGCTCGGCCGGCACGCCATATCAGGCCGTCGTCGCCGGCGGCCTGACAGTGACCGAGTCGATCTCGATGGATTCGGATACCAGCCTGTCCGCCGGCGATATCGAGATCCATAACGGCGACGGCGCGCGCGACGCCTGGCTCGACGACATCTGGGCAAATCAGCCAGTGAATGCCTTCCTCGGCGACGTGCGCTGGGATCGAGCCGACTTCCGCCAGGTCTTTGCCGGCACGGTCATCGACATTGGTTGCAAGTCGCGCGACCGGCTCAACCTGCGCCTGGCGAACAAGCTGGAGCGCCTGAACACGCCAGTCACCGACGTGAAGGTCGGCGCCGGCGCGACGAACCCTGACGCCCTGGTCCCGGTCCTGCTGGGCGAAGCCAGCAATATCAGCCCGGTGCAGACCAATCCGAACACGCTGGAGTACGCCTTCGGCGACGGCGTGAACGAGGGCGTCATCGAGGTGCGCACGGACGGCAAGCCGCGCGGTGCCGTGACCGTAACGCCGGGCACAGGACGCTTCGTGTTCTACGAGGCGGTCGGCCCGGGCGCCGTGACCTGCAGCGCGCAGGGCACGAAGTTCAACGGCGCCTACGTGAACACGATCAGCCAGCTCGTGCAATACCTGGTGACGCAACGCGGCAAGTCGACCACACGTTTCGCTGCGGCGGACCTCGATGCCGCCCAGCTGGCGGCCTTCGACACGGCGAACCCGCAGCCGGTCGGCCTGTATCTGACCGAGCGGACCAACGTTCTGGTCGCGTGCCAGCAGCTGGCACGCAGCGTCGGCGCCCAGCTGGTGATGTCGATGACGGGCAGGCTGCGCCTGATCCAGTTCGCGATGCCGACGTCGGCGACCATTGAGATCCGGCCATCGCAGCAACTTGACCGCAGCATCAGCATCGTCAACCGCACCGAGGTGGCGGCTGCCGTGAAGATCGGCTACTGCCGCAACTGGACCGTCCAGGGCAACCTGCAGACGTCTCTGCCGGATGCGCACAAGAATCTGTACGCGCAGGAGTGGTTGTCCGTGACGGCCGTCGACGCCGCCGTACAGGCGACGTACAAGCTCGATGCCGAGCCGGACCTGGTCGAGACCTGCCTGCTGCGCAAGACGGACGCGCAGGCCGAAGCCAACCGGCGCCTGGCGATTGTGATGGTGCCACGCACGACGTACCGTTTCGAAGCCACGCCGGCGCAGCTGCTCACCGAGCTCGGCCAGGCCGTGAAGCTTTTCAGTAACCATTTCGGCCTCGCCGCCGGCAAGGTCGGCATCGTGACCTCGCGCTCGGTCGATTGGGGCACTCTTCGTTCCACTCTGGAGGTAACCATCTGATGGCGACTGTCGTCAACGATCGCGACGTGCTTATCATGGGCACGGCGCCGCGCTATACCCCGCCGATCGACCGGGGCATGTTCATGACGCCGTCGAGCGCGGTGTTCAAGGTGGCGGCGGACGGGCTGACGGCTTCGCCGGCTACGTTCACGTTCACCGCGAAGCTTCTGGGCATGTCCGGCACCGTTACCTGGTCGTCCACTGGCGGCATTTCGCTTTCCGTCAGCGGCAACACCGCCACGCTCGACTTTTCCAGTTTCTCGGCCGTATCGGGCACGATCACGGCGACCATCACCGTCGAGGGTCAAAGCTACACCGCGACCGCGACCGTTTCCAGGGTGGCTGACGGCGCCGCGGGCAATGACGGCGTGAAGACGGGCGTGGCCCGTTTGTACCAGTGGGCATCCGTGGCGCCGGCGGCACCAGCCGGCACGAGCACGTTCACCTGGGCCACTGTGTCGAATGGCGGTTACACCGGAGCCGATGGGTGGAGTGCGACCGTACCCGCCAATCCGGGGACGCCGGGCCTGCGCCTGTACGTCGCCTCGAAGCCGGTGTCGGCCGCAGCGGCAGCGACCACGTCGCCCGTCAGCTATATCAACGCAACGGTCGAGGCATGGTCGCAGAACGGCGGCAATGGAGCGAACGGACTGCAATCCGCGACCGCTACCGTCTACCAGTGGGCCGCCACCATCCCGGCGGGCCCGATCGGCGCGACATCCTACACCTGGGCGACCCGCGCGTTTGGCGCGGCGCCTTCCGGCTGGTCCCTGACGCCAGGGACTTCGCCATCGGCGGGCATGACGCTGTGGGCGGCCAGTGTGCAGTTTACGGATTCTGCGGCGAACAGCACGACCGTGTTCAACTGGTCCAGCGCAAGCGTGATCGCCATTGGCTATGCCGGTACGAACGGCGGCCCTGGCCAACAGGGCGCATCGTATGTGACCGCCTATTGCGCATCGGCGACCGGCAGCGCAACGAGCGCGCCTGCGCAGACGACCGGCAAGACCAGTCTTCCTGCCGCGAACAGCGGCGGAATCACGGGCACATGGTCGGCGACTGTTCCGACGCTGACGGCGGGGCAGTACCTGTACCAGTCGGATGGCATCTACGACCCGACGACCGACAAAGTGACCTGGTCGACTCCGTATTGGTCCTCGCTCAAGGTGGCAACCCTGTCGGCGATCACAGCCAACCTGGGTGCGATCAACGCTGGCTCGATCAACCTGGGCGGCGGCACCTTCACGGTCGACAACGACGGCAACCTCGTGTGCCGCTCGATCAAGATCATGAACCCGGACGGGTCGATCATGCTGCAGGCTGGTGGCCAGCTGAACCCGGCAAATGCAGCTCCGGGCACGCTCAATAGCGACCTGACGCCTGCGATCAACTCCGCAGCGCAGACGGCCGTGTGGTCGGGCGTGTCCGGCGGCGGCAAACCGCAGGACAATGCTACCGTCGGCGCGAACGCATCGAATTTTGCCGCGACGCTCGGTGGCGACAACCTGATGAATAACAGTAGTTTCGAGGTGCAAAGCACATCGGACAACAATCGCCCGAACGGCTATTCCGCGTACAACAATGCCGGTGTTTCAGCCACGTATGTGCGGGTGGTAGGCCGCACCGGCGGCCTTGCGTACGGTTTGCGGGCTAATGCCAACGGTGCAAGCACCTTCGGTCTTGTGTCGAGCAACGTGTACATTGATGGTACCGTGACGGGCGGCGTGCAGGGGGGCTGGCAGTCTGGTAAAAACTACGTCATTTCGTTCAAAGCGAAGAAGGTGAATGGCTCGGGCTTCAGCCATATGCTCCTGCAGTGGAATAACGCCCCATCGAATACGACATGGGTGTCAAATCCTCCGCTGATGACAACGTGGCAGACTTACACGTTCCGTATTACTTGGGGGTCTGTGGTTGAGCAGTACGGACGAATCTATATCGACTGCAATGACGGCGTCGTTGTGCCGAATGACGAGATCCACATCGACGAACTGATCGTCCAGGAAGGCGATGTGTATTCGGAGTGGTTCCCCAGTTCGCGCGAAGCCAAAACTGCCGCTGATATCAGTTCGAAAGCCGCATTCTCGCCGTTCATCACCTACGACTTCAGCAACACGTCACAGGGCTGGTACGGCGAGAACGCCACGGACGTCACGCCCAATGCAAACTCGATCACGGTGACGGCGCACAACAGCGACCCGATGATTGCAGTCGATAACCTGAGTATCAACGGTGGCAAGTACGACAAGATCCGTGCGCGCATTCGTCGCATCAATGGTTCAGGTTGGGATGGCACACTGTTTTACGGTAATGCGAATCACGGTGAAGACGGCGGGTACTTCAAGGGTATTGCGCAAGACCCGACGATGGGCTTGGCTGCGACGGGGTGGGTCGTGGTTGAGTGGGATATGTCGATGTCAAGTAATCCTGCGGATTGGGCGGGCGCAACTGTGATGCATTTGCGCCTGGACCTTGGCAGTTCGGCGTCCGATGTCTTTGAAATCGACTGGATCGCTATTGGCCGTTATGGCGTCGGTTCCGACGAAGCCATGGCGGCGCTCAGTGCGATCGCGGACGACAACACGCTGTCCAGGAGCGAAAAGTCGGCAGCTTTTGCAGCTTGGCAGGCCGCTGATGCGGAMTGGGCGTCCCTGATCGCGCAGGCAGATTCGCTCGGTGTCAGCCGGAGTGCTTACAACACCGCGCATCAAAACCTGTCCGATTACCTCGTATCGATTCCTGGCGACTGGGCCAACACCACGGTCGATTCGCCGATCAACGGGGCCACATGGCGCAGCAAGTGGACCGCGTGCTATGACGAGAAGCAGAAATTACTGAACGCGATCGCGGCCAAGGCGGCCACGCTGGCGAACTGGTCCGGCGTGAGCGGTACGGGCAAACCGGCCGACAACGCGACGGTCAGCGCTGCCGATGCTGTGACGGCGCTGGGATTTAACCCTCAGTTCTCAGACTGGACGGGTACTTTCCCCGCTGGATGGACATATTGGTCGGGGTCATACCCGGTAAGGGAAACCTCAAATTTCCGCACGCCACCCTATGCAGTCAAGTACACGGTTGCAAGTAACACCGGCATGTATGCGGCGGTGAACTTCGTGACCCCCTTACCGGCGGGCACGTTCTTGCAAGGCTCGTATGACATCAACATTTTGAACAATGCCGGTGGCGGTTCGCCAGGCTACCTCATCCGGCTGTTCACCAATTCAGCATTTACGACGTTCGTTGACACCATTGTGCCTGTACCAAACAAGACCGTCTCGGGCTGGCAGCATGTGCCGTTCACAGCGCGCGTCGCTTCCGGGCAGGTGATTTGGGGTGCCACGATTTACCAGATGGCCGCATGGTCGGGGATGCCGGGCGGATTGTGGGCAGATGGTTCAGTGTGTGTGTTCGACAATTTGGCGTTCGATTTCTACGACTCGTCGACGGACAACAACGTCTTGGTGCCCAGCATCAACAGCGCCGCAACTACCGCAACCTGGAGCGGAGTCTCAGGGGCCGGCAAGCCGGAGGACAACGCCACCTTCATCCCGCCGAGCAAGGGTGTGGCCCTAAACGAAGACCCCTTCATCGAGAAACCGAGCGCATGGACGCTGGGCGCGAACATCAGTATCCAGGGCGGCACCACGGTAACCGGGGCGGCTACGGATAAGTATTTCTATAGCCCGGCATCCCCACTGGACAGCAAGGTCGAGACGGTGAAGCGTATCGCCATCGACCCGAACAAGACTTACCTGCTGACGGCCAACCTGTACAAGGACGGCGCCAATGACCGCAACACGTACATCTATGTCAACTTCTATGACAACACTGGCGCATTCCTGGGAAATGCAGGCTGGGGCGGCACCATGTCGGGTTACGTCTTCGGCGCGGTCACGATCACGGGATGGGCACGTCAAGGCGGCCAGTTCGGCGCAGGTACGGGTCGCGCAATCCCAGCTGCTGCCCGAACCTGTACAGTTGGTGTCTGGTTCAACTACAGCGGCGGTGGCTCCACAACGTCGGCGGCACAGGCCGCACAGGACATCCGGCTTGAAGCCGTCGTCACGTCTGCGATGTTGGACCCGTCGGTCAATGCCTCGATCGGCGATCGCCTGTCCAAGTCGGCGCAGAACATCCTGGCCGGCGGCGCGGGTATCTCGGCCGGCTCGCTGACCTGGGACAGCAACGGCAACCGCAACGGCGGTTATGGCGTCGGCATCAACAAGAACGGCATCGTAGCCTATGACAGTGGCGGAAATCCTACATTTACCTTGAATGGAGGCACCGGGGCGGCAATGTTCGCGGGATCGCTGTCTGGAGCCACTGGAACCTTTGCGGGTTCGTTATCCGCCGCCACCGGAACGTTTGCTGGTTCGCTGTCCGCCGCCAGCGGTTCATTTTCGGGTTCGCTATCAGCGGTCACGGGAAATTTTTACACCCTCACGATCGCGTCTGGCGGCTACCTGCGGTCTTCCAATTTCTCGTCAGGCAGTGCAGGTTTTTCTTTCAACGCTGATGGCTCCGCTGAACTGGGGGTCCTGAGTATTCGTGGAGCACCAACCGGCCCCGTCTCGAACACGTTCAACCCATGCACTACGACCGAAACAACCCTTGTGACTCTGGCGAGTGGTACGGGTCTCACTGGGGCGCATAAGGTTGCTATCACCGTTACTGGGGAGATCCACAGCCAGAGCGGCCAGCCCGGCGCTTGCATCATGACCCTGTACCGGGGAACGGCTGCGGGCAGTGAAACAACTCAGGTAGCGCAATGGACCGCGTACGCCTCCACCCCCAACGGCAGTACGTGGAACTCGACAACCACGTATGTAAGTAATACCTATGAATTCAGTGTTGCGGCTGATTCAAATCGGACGGGAGCTGGAGTCTATTTCAAGGTAACTGCGTATGTCGGTAGCCAAGGGAACGTAACCTCCAACAGCTACGCCAACGTCACTATTTCCACCAACGTCAAAAGTTCGACACTATGAACCAATGCAACTACGCTTACCTCGACGAAGATGGCTGGGTACGCCAATGGTCGGGGGCACACCGCCCTGAGATACTCCCGTTCGGTGGAACGGGGCCGTATATGGCCACCCCCGTCGACGGTCTGTATATCGACCTGCTGCCGGAAGGCTTCGAGGCAAAGCAATATCTGCGCAAGGTCAATGGCGCCTATGTCGACATGACACCAAGCGATTCGGCGCCGTCACCGACCTGCGAGATTCGCCAATCCGGTGATGCTCTTGTCTGGGTTGAAACCCAGTCGCTGGCGAGCGCGGTAGCAGCGGCGATCGTCACGATCGACGGTACCGCCGATCTGGTTCGACTTGAGGTTATTTCTAAACAAACAAACACGGAGGAATACAAGCGGTCCGAGCAGCAGGCGCGTGCGTTCAAGGCTGCCGGTTATCCGTCCGACGATGTTCCTTCCTGCGTCGCCAGCTGGGTCAGGGCCAAGTATCGGGAAGGCTGGACCGCCCGGCAAGCGGCCGACGACATCATTGCCACCGCCGACCGTTGGTACGTCATCCTCGACGCCATACGCGATCTGCGCCTCTGCGCGAAGGAGGATGTCCGGCACGGGGCGAGCAACGGCGACGTGGCGGCACGCGTCCTGCAGTTCAAATCCGATCTCGCAACCCTGACAACGGAGGTTTCATGAGCAACCTGCGCATCGTATCCGACAACGCGGCCGATCGTGCAACGCTGACTGCGAGCAGCACGGCCGGCGCCCTGGCGGTGGCCAATCTGCAGACGGACACGAAGTCCGACGTCTGGCGTGCCACCGGGATCGCCGCGTCAATCTATGCCGCCTGGCCGACGCCGGAAACCGTCCAGGCCGTCGCGCTCCCGTTCTGCAACCTTTCGCCAACGGCGACGATGCGCGTACGGCTGACGAACGAGCCGGCGGTCACGAACATGCTCACCACGAGCGAGGCGATGTCTGCCTCGCCGTGGACGCGCACGAATTGCATCGCCACCCCGTGCGCGACCACTGCACCGGATGGCTCGTTCAATGCCCAGTTCGTGCGTGAGGACGTTACGGCTGGCGTTGCCCACGAGCTGCGCACGCCGACCATCTCGCTTGCTGCTGGCACCCCATACGCGATGTCGGTATTTGCAAAGCAGGGAACACGGCGCTATGTGCGCGTCGGGTTCTCCTCGGTTTTCAGTGCGGTCGCCTTTTCAGCCTACGTCATCTTTGACTTGCAGACCGGAGCGATCTCCAGCTCTGCGGGCGCAGGCGTCACAGGGGCAATCACATCTTATGGAAATGGCTGGTACCGCTGCGTCGTGTTCTTCATCCCCTCGAAGGCTACCTCCGGAACCAACTACATCGGACTCCAGTCGGACGCAGTCACGACGACGTATACCGGAGACGGGGTGAGTGGCCTGTACCTGTGGGGTGCGCAGCTTGAGGCTGTTCCGTCCACGCTCGGAAGTGAGCTCATAACGAACGGAACGTTTGACTACACGATCAACGGCTGGACGGTTACGGTGGCGGGAACGTCGAGTGTGAACTGGAGCAGCACCGGCGGGGGCGCAGCGGCCCTGGCTGGTGATGGCAGTAACAACGCCAACCTGTCCCAAAGTTTTGCCACTGTCCCCGGGGCTACGTACTGCGTCAGCTTCTCTGCCGCCAGCCTGGGCGTGCTGATGCGCGTTGGCACGACGGTAAACTCTTCCAACGTGTACAGCTCGGGGACGATCAATGTGGGGACCTATGCCATCACGTTCGTGGCGACGTCTACCACTTCCTGGCTGACGTTCGCGCGGGGCTCCACGGGCTCGACTTACATCGATAACGTCAGCGTCAAGCAACTGGCGTACACGCCCGCAGCGACCAGCTACTACCCGTCGGCAGACGCCTTCACCTCGAGGGCCTCGACCGCTACGTACATGTCCGGCGACGGAACACTGAAGGTGGCCGCAAATGACGTGGCCCGTTGGACCTATAACCCGAACAACCTCTCCGCTCCGCCGAAGCTCCGGCTCGAGGTCGCATCGACCAACCTTGTGACGGCCTCCGGCACCCTGACGACTGGGTGGAGCGGCAATGCCAGCGTGACGCCTGCCACGGGCACGACCTACCGGGGCTTCGACACCTACCAGGTACTGGCAAAAACGACGAGCGGTTCCAACGAGCAAAAAGCCGTTAGCGTTGGAACAGTATCTGCCGGCGGAAAGCTGACCGCCACGATTGCCCTTCGGGCCGGCGCGGTGACGACTGTGTCTGTCGGGCTCTACGACACGACTTCCGGCGGTCCTTTGTGGGGTGCGAATGCCGATTCCGTGTGCCTGACTCTGGAAGGGCCTGGCACTGTCGGGGGCCAGAATGGCGGACTGTTCTTGATCGCCAACCTGTCGGCTACGGTGGACACCGTTGTCCAGATTACCCGAAATTACGTCAACGCCTCAACGGGGGCCTCTTTTATTGTCTACCCCGACTCGAGCGCCTCGACGGTACTCGGCGCATCAATCCTTGCCACGCGGGTACAGGTCGAGGCGCAGACGTGGCCCTCGTCCTATATCCCTACCACGACCGCGGCCGTGACGCGCGCGGCCGACGTCTGGGCCAGCCCGCTGGGCACTCGGCCGCCTGGGTTCATCGACGGCTGGCAGTCATACGCCTATGACAGCGGCGCCGCGCCGGCCTGCCCGGCACCGGCGGTGACGCTGCGTGGCTGGACAGCAGCCCAAGCCGCCAGCGCGTACGCCTACGGTGGAGGCGCCTTTGCACGCACGTGGCTGCCCGCGGCCGTGCAGGCGTACGGCATGGCGGTCGACATCGTCGACACGAACAACCTGCAGGGCTACGTCGAGGCTGCACGCCTGGTGGCGGGGCCGTACTGGTCGCCGGCGTACAACGCGTCGGATGCGACGATGACCTCGGTGGATACGACGGAGCTTTACCGCACCGACGCCGGCGACCAGGGCGCCAACGCCGGCTACACGTACCGCCGCGTACCGGTCAGCCTGTCGGCCATGCCGGCGTCCGACCGCGCGGCGCTCGCGGGCATCCTGCGCAACAGCCGGGCGTATCCGATCCTGTTGAGCTTGTTCCCGGGTTCGGCAGATCTCTCGCTTGAGCGCGACAACATGGTCTACGGCCGCCGCAGCAAAGATGCCGACGTCGCGATCCAGTACGCCGCGGCTTACTCAACCACCATTGAAATCGAGGAGATCTGATGGCGAAGTTCATGGCAGCCTTCTACAAAGGTACGCACGCCGGCGTGCCGGGCATCTACAACCGCCTGGCGCGCTGGTGGACGCGCAGTCCCTACTCGCACGTCGAGCTGATCTTCTTCGATGGTGGTCCGGGCGCCGACAGCCAGGCGGCGTCATCGTCCTACATGGATGGCGGCGTGCGGTTCAAATGGTTCGAGGTCGATCCGGACCTGTGGGACCTTGTCGACCTGCCTGGCCACCTGGCGGAGCCGGCCCTGGCGTGGTTCGATGCGCACGAGGGAGAGGGATACGACCTGCCCGGCAACGTGCATTTCGTCCTGTCGGCTGTTGGCGACGACAAGCGCAAATGGTTCTGCAGCGAGGCCGTTGCCGCGGCCCTCGGCATGCCGGATCCGGCCCGATTCGATCCCGGGACGCTGTATGCGGCCCTCAGCTTCCTCCGCGAGCCCGCAAATGCGGGTTTTTTTACGCCCATATCAAGGCAAGCATGAATCAACCAAGCGCACCTGAAGCCGGCAGCTACGCCGGCGCCGTCGTGGCGATCGTGGCATCGCTGACCTTCACGCAATGGGGCATTATCGTCGGCATCATCACGGCGCTGGCGACGTTTTTCCTCAACGCGCTCTACATGCACCGCCGGGATCGGCGTGAGCAACGCGAAACCGAAGCCACGTTGGCCCGGTTGGGTGCCAAGTCATGATGGCACGTATCAAGACATGCCTGGAACTGGCGCGCAAGAACGTATGGGGCGCGCTGCTGATCCTGTACCCGTTCGCCGACCGGATCATCTCCACGGTGGAGGGCTGGATGCCGGCCCTCGCGCCGCATCTCGGTGCCAATACGTTCCGCTACATGGGCTTGGCCATGGTCGCGGCCAAGGTGGCGTTGCAGGTGTATCGCGGCTGGCTGCAGCTCGGCGCATTCCTGGCGAACGAAGGGAGGGAGTGAATGGCGGCCGATCAGACTACCATGCGACCTCGGCGCAGGCTACTCGCCCTGGTTGGTGCCGTCGCGGCCACCGCGCTGCTGGCGTTTGTTCCCGTGCAGGAGGGGCGCGCCCTCAAGACGTACCGCGATATTGGCGGCATGCTGACCTACTGCGACGGGGCCACGGAGAACGCGCAGCCTGGCAAGAGCTACACGCTGGCCGAATGCGACGCCCAGCTGGATCGCGACCTGGAGCGGCACGCCGTCGGCATCGCGACGTGCGTGCCGCTGGACCGGCTCACGGACGGCCAGAAGGTGGCGTTCGTCGACGCCGCCTACAACATCGGCGTGCAGGCGTTCTGCGGTTCGAGCATGGCGCGCAAGGTCAATGCCGGCGACATGGCCGGTGCATGCGATGCGCTGCTGCAGTGGAATAAGGTAGCCGGCCGCGAAGTGGCGGGGCTGACCCGCCGCCGGCAGCGCGAGCGCGAATTGTGCATGCGGGGCCTGCCATGATCGCCGCCATCCTTGAACGCCTCGGCGTGCCGCGCTGGCGAGCGAGGGCGCTGCGGCGTCGAAGATCCCTTGGGAAGGGGCAGCGCAATCGATGGGGGGAGAACAGCTATGAGCAGACCAGGCATCCTCGGCGTGGCGAGCTATGTTGCCGGCATGGCATCGATCGGGGCGTCGCTGACCCTGGCGGACGTCGGCACGGCCGTCGGGATCGCGACTGCCGTCCTGACCTGTGTGACCAATGCCGTCTATACCTACCGGCGTGACCGGCGCGAGCAACGGGAGTGCGAAGCGCGGCTGGCGCAGTTGGAACGGCAGGCGTAAACTCAGGATCAGCACGATGAATCAGGACGTCCGTCATGCCGGACGGCACTACCCGACGAGGCGCGCGTGGTGCGGGGAGGTTACGTGAAGGAACCATCCGATACGAGGGAAACGTCGACCGACACCGGTCCGGCCGGAGACCCCTTGCGCAAGCCAAACGGCAGCCCGGCGTTCCGGCCCATGCTGTGGTACTGGCTGTTCGCCATCGTCCTGTTCATGCTGGTCCAGTCGGTAACGAACTTGATGACGTCGTCGCCACTGGCGTACAGCGAATTCAGGCAGCTCGTCCACGCCGGTAAGGTCAACGAGGTCACGCTGTCCGAGACGGGCGTGTCCGGCACGCTGAAGTCCGGCGGACTCGACGCCGTGCTGCCGCGGGAGCGTGCCGCAGCGCTCAAGTGCAACGATGCGGGGCTGTGTCCATTCAGCACGACGCGCGTGGACGACCCGGACCTCGTCAAGGACCTCGACGCGGCGCACGTGCGCTACGCCGGCGAACCGCACAGCGAATGGCTGATGCTGCTGTCGTGGATGTTGCCACTGGTACTGCTGTTCTGGATGTACGGCAGCCTGGTCAAGCGGGGCGGGATGGCCGCCGGGTTGTTTGACGTAGGCAAGAGCCGGGCGCGCGTCTATATGCAGAGCAAGACCGGCGTCAGTTTCAACGACGTGGCCGGCATCGACGAGGCGCGCGACGAGTTGATGGAAATCGTCGAGTTCCTCAAGAACCCGCAGCGCTACCGGCGGCTCGGCGGGCGCATTCCGAAAGGCGTGCTGATCATCGGTCCGCCCGGCACCGGCAAGACGCTGCTGGCGCGGGCGGTGGCGGGCGAGGCCGGCGTGCCGTTCTTTTCGATCAGCGGCTCGGAATTCGTCGAGATGTTCGTGGGCGTCGGCGCCGCACGCGTACGCGACCTGTTCGTGCAGGCGCAAAAGGTGGCGCCCTGCATCATCTTCATCGATGAACTCGACGCGCTGGGCCGTGCGCGCGGCGTGGCGGGCGTCGTCGGCGGCTACAACGAGCAGGAACAGACGCTCAACCAGTTGCTCGTCGAGATGGACGGCTTCGGCACCAACAAGGGCGTGATCATCCTCGCCGCCACGAACCGCCCGGAGATCCTCGACCAGGCCCTGCTGCGGCCCGGCCGCTTCGACCGCCACGTCGCGCTCGACCGGCCCGACCTGAAAGGGCGCCAGAAGATCCTGCAGGTGCATGCCCGCCAGGTCAGCCTGGCGCCCGACGTGGACCTGGGCGCCGTGGCCGCCAGGACGCCGGGCCTGTCCGGTGCCGACCTCGCCAACCTGATCAACGAAGCCGCGCTGCTGGCGGCACGACGCGGCAAGGACAGGGTCGAGCGGGCCGAGCTGGACGAGGCCGTCGACCGTGTCATCGCAGGCCTGGAAAAGCGCTCGCGCCTCATCAATCCGATGGAAAAGGAAACGGTCGCCTACCATGAGGCGGGACATGCGCTGACGGCGGAGTTCCGGCCGCATGCCGACCAGGTGGCCAAGGTGTCGATCATCCCGCGCGGCATCGCCGCGCTCGGCTACACCCAGCAACTGCCTACCGAGGACCGTTACCTGCTGAAGAAAAGCGAATTGCTGGACCGGATGGACGTGTTCCTCGGCGGACGGGTGGCCGAGGAACTCGTGTTCGGCGACGTCTCCACGGGAGCGCAGAACGATTTGCAGATGGCGACCGACCTCGCGCGCCACATGGTCGCGCAATACGGCATGAGCGAACGTGTCGGGCTCGCGACGTTCGAGCACGCCGGCGCGTCGTACGTGCCGGCGCCGGTGCAGAACGCGCCGTACAGCGAGCGCACGGCACGCCTGATCGATGGGGAAGTCGCGCGGTTGCTCGAGGAAGCGCACCAACGGGTGCGGACCACGTTGCGCGAGCAGCGGCCGCTGCTCGATGCGCTGGCCCGGCTGTTGCTCGACCAGGAGACCGTCGAGCGCGATGCGCTGCAGGCGCTCGTGCACGCGCACGCGACCCGGTCCGACGCCGGCATGCCCGACGCCGGTATGCCCGACGCCGGCACGCCTGCAGCCGGTATGCTGACGTTCCCGTCGCCGGCCGAGCGCGACCCCCAGGTGCCGGCGCGCACGCCGTCCGGACGCTGATTCACGAGGCGGCATCGGCGCGTCTCCGGTCAGGTGGACACGGGGGCGTCCGGCGTGGCGGCCGGCGCAACCGTCGCGGACGGTCGCGCCGTGCCCAGCAGCTCGCGCACGGCGGCGGCGACGCGTTCGGGCGCGACCCCGGCGAGACAGGCCTGATGGCCTTCCGGACACGTGCTCTTGTAGCAGAAGCGGCAAGGCACGTCGTGGAACAGGACGCGGCTGCGCACGTGCCACGGCGTGTGCTGGGGATTGGTCAGCGCATACAGGTCGACCACCGGTGTGCCCACGGCGGCGGCCATGTGGGCCGGTCCGGTGTTGTTGGTCACGACGACGGCCGCGAGTTGCAGCGCCGCGCCCAGTTCGCCCAAGGTCAACCGGCCTGCGAGCGAGATGGCGGGCACGGCGCTCGCGAACTGGATCTGGTCGACCAGTTCGCTTTCCGCCGCATTGCCCGTGAGGACCAGCGGCAGTTGCGGATCGTGCGCCAGCAGGCGCAGCAACTGCGCCCAGTGTCCGGACGGATAGCGGCGCGACGCGGCGCTGGCGCCCGGGTGCAGCAGGAGATAGGGCCGGTCCGGATCGATGCCGGCGGCACCGAGGCGCGTCCGTGTCGAGACGACGTCGGTCGGCCGCGGGATGAACGACAGCCCGGGTGCGGGGCTGCGGCATCCGACCCGTTGCACGAGGGCCAGCTGGCGTTGCACCTCGTGCCGCACGATGGCGGCCGGCTCGGGATCGGGGATCCAGTCGGTCAGCAGGCCATAGGGATTCTCGCGGCAATGGGCCAGGCGCAGCGGGATGCCGGCCAGCTGGCACAGTAGCGCGGCCGGCAGCGCGCTTTGCGTGTACGTGGTGAAGATCACGGCGGCGTCGAAGCCGCGTGCGGCGAGCGTGGCGACCAGCGCCAGTCCATCCGTGTGCATAGTCGGTACGGGCGCGCAGTTCGACCACGGCGCCTCCCATGCGATGGCGTCAATCAGTTCCGGGATGAAGGGCAGGGCAGCGGCGCCGGATGGCGAGCCGAGCAGGGTCAGGGTGCGGCCGGGCACCCCCTGGCGCAGTGCGCGCATGGCCGGGGTGCACATCAGCACATCGCCGAGCGAATCGAGGCGCACGCAGAGGATGCGCCGGGCCTGTTGCCATGGGGCGGTCACGCTGGATCTCCATGGCTGGCGATCAGCACGGCGGCCGTGTACAGGTCGGGCGCCATGCGCGTCGGCACGCGGCGCGGGCCCAGCCGCCATTCCGTCTCGTTGCCATTGTCGATGAGGATCGTGCGGCAGCCAGCGCGGTTGCCGGCCTCGACGTCGTGCAGGATGTCGCCCACCATCCACGACGCACGCAGGTCGATGCCATAGTCGTGCGCCGCCTTCAGCAACAGGCCCGGCAGCGGCTTGCGGCAATGGCATGCGGCGGCCCACGGCGTCACCGTGCCTTCCGGGTGATGCGGGCAAAAATAAAAGCCGTCGAGTGCCAGCTGCTCGCGCAGCAGCAGGTCGCGCAGGCGGCCGCTGACGATTTCCATCGCCGCGGCGGCGAAGTGGCCGAATGCGATGCCGGGCTCGTTGGTGACGACGAACAGGCGGTAGCCCAGCCGCACCAGCAGGCGCAGCGCGGGACCGGCGCCGCGGCACAGAGTGACGCGTTCCGGTTCGACGCTGTTTGGCACGTCGTCAACGAGCGTGCCGTCCTTGTCGAGGAATACGGCTTTCAAATGCGCGGCTTTCATGGCCAGGAAGTTTCGTGCACGGGCAGGACGGTCAGTTCCGCGATCACGCTTTCGCGCGGCAGCAGCAGCGCGTGCCGGATGGCGAGGGCGACGCTCGTGGGATCCTGGAGCCGGGTGGGGTCGAGGTCGGGGAAGCGCTCGAGCAGGAACGGCGTGCGCATGCCGCCCGCGACGACGGCCGTGACGCGGATCCCGTGCGGCCGCAGCTCGGCATGCAGCGCGTGCGACAGGCCCAGCAGGCCCCATTTGCTGGCGTGATAGGCGCTGGCGTTCGGCCAGGCGCGCGTGGCCGCTGTGGAGGCGACGTTGACGATGTCGCCGGCGCCCTGCCGGCGCATCTGCGCGGCGGCGTGCTTGGCCAGCAGGAACGGACCGTTCAGGTTGGTGTCGATGACGCGCAGCCACGCCTGTTCGGACAGTTCGGACACGGGCAGGGTGATATCGGTACCGGCGTTGTTGACGAGAATGTCGAGCCGCCCCATCGTCGCGATGCAGCGCTCGACGGCGGCGCGCGCGGCGCCCGGGTGGCCGACGTCGAGCGCGAGCGCCCTGGCGCGCACGCCATGGGCCAGCAGCGCCGGCATGCACGCCTGCAGCGCATCGGCGCGGATGTCGGCCGCGACGATGTCACAGCCCTCCTGGGCCAGCATGGCGGCCAGCGCGGCGCCCAGCCCGCTGGCGGCGCCCGTGACGAGCGCGACCTTGCCCTGCAGGGCCGGATGCGCGTGGGTTGGGTGTGCTGCGGTGGAGATGTCGAGGTCGGCCATGCTGGCTCCCAGGGTTGGTCAGGTCGCGTCATGCGAAGCGGGACGAAGGCAACGCGACGGATTCGACCGGGAGAAGAATGGCAGGGTTCCGGAAGCTGTCCGGAGCTTGAATCTGGATCAAGAACAGAAGGGGCGCAGCCCGCGGGCGGGCTGCGCGGAACGGATTACGGCTTGCGCTTGAAGCCGGTGTCGTCGTCCATGTTGTCGTCACCGTGCAGCTTGTTGGAAAAGCCCGGGCTGCGCGGATAGCCGCCGGCGGCATCGTTCGAGTCGTGCACCGGTGGGCCGTCGTGCGAACCGGTCTGCGAGCCGTGGCGGTCGCTGCTGTCGGCGCCCGTGTTGCCCGGCGAGCGCGGCAGGCCGCCGGCCACGTCGTTCGACTGGTGCACGCCGGCGGCGTCGGAATTCTGGTTCGCCATCGAGCGCGAGCCGCTCACGTCCAGCTGCGTATTGCCGCGCTGGGCTTCCTGGCCGCCCAGGTTGCCGGCGCTGCTGCCGGTGTGCGCGCCCGGGCCCGGCATGCCGCCGCCCCGCGTCGACGGCGTGCCCGACTGGCGGTTGCCCATCGAGCCGCCCGGCGGCTGCTTCGGCAGTTCGCTGCGCGGGCCGTGCATGCCGCCCCCCTGCATATGGGTGGACGCCTGCAGGTTGCCGCGCACGGCGTCGCGGTGCATGTCGCGTTCCCGGCTCAGGTCCACGCCCGAGTCTTTCGGACGATGTCCGACGGGCTGTTCCAGCAGGCCGTAGGCGCCGGATTTCTGTTCCATCTGGCGCTGGTGGCTGTCCGTGATGCCTTGCACCGCGCCGGAGCCGCCGTTGATCTGGGTATCCATCGAGCCGCCGGGGATGCCGGCGTCGTCGCCGCTCGCGCGGCCGCCCATGCCCGAGACTGCGCCGCTCTGTTGGGTACCCATGATGTCGCGCTGCTGGTTGCCCTGCTGCTGCACGCCGATGCCTTGCGGATAGGTGTGGTCGAGGGGCTGGCCGCAGTCGGCGCTGGCGCCTTCGGAGCCGCGCGTCCATTTTTCGTTGGCGCCGTTGTTCGTCTGGTTGTTCGCTTCGCTGCGTTGGTTCGCGTCCATGATCGTCTCCTTGCGGGCTTGAACAACGCATGATGCGCGTCCAAACGTCGCTTCAGTATAGGAAGACGCACCGGGTATATGTAGGACGAATACTGAAGAGTCATTTACTACCGGAAGTAATATTTCAATATTGCATTTTCTGTCTCACATTGTCCTACAAAGTCATCTGAAATGCTCCTATAGTCTCATCCAATCGGCATGCCTAAGATGTCTCGGTCCGAACGCTCAACGGCGTACCCGATGGGAGTCGGCAGGCCTGCCGCAGGACGCGGCGGTTTCAACTGTAACGAGGAGAGAACCATGGCATCCAGCAATCAGGGCAATAAACAGAGTGGCGGTACCAAGAACCGCGGTTTCGCATCGATGGATCCGGAGCGTCAGCGCCAGATCGCCAGCGAGGGCGGCAAGGCCGCCCACCAGAAGGGCACCGCCCACGAGTTCACGTCGGAAGAGGCACGCCGTGCCGGCAGCATGAGCCATGGCAACCGCCAATCGGGTTCGGGTTCGTCGCGCAGCTCGTCCAAGGGCAACAAGCAATAATCGTCGCGGGCAGGACGGTGGCGGCACCGTCCCCCTGGCGAAGGTTCGACACGGGGAGCGGGGCTCCCCGTTTTGCATTTCTTTAACACAATTTCTACGGGGGATGGGGTAAAATCTTCGGGCTTTCAATCACTTAGCCCATAGGAATTCGTCGTGAAATCAGCGGTCATTCGTCAAGTCAAGAGCATGTCCATGTCGTGCGACCGGGTCGGCAATCTCCTGCTGACCAAGTTCTCCGCACACGGTGCGAGCGATGTCGCCGTGTTCGTGCCGGCGTCGGTCGTGTTCTGGCTCCTCAAGCATCTGCCGGTCAACCAGGATCCGACGCTGCAGCCGCCGCCGGCCGGCCCGCAGATCACGCAGTGGGACTGGGACAACCCGAACATCCCGCGCGCGTTCACGGTGCAGTGCAAGGTCTTGCCGGGCAAGATCAGCATGACGTACAACCTCGACCGCAAGCCGGACCTGACCGTCGTCCTCGACCGCAGCAACGTCGAGCTGATGCGCCAGATCATGCTGGCCTACAGCAAGGACTTGATCGACCTCGACGCATAAGCGGCAACCAGGCGGGCGTGGGCTCGGCTATCATGCGGTCTTCGAGTGTTAATCAAGGAACCCGCCCATGCCCATCAAGATCAGCCAGCTGTTCGATTCCGGTGCGATCGACGTCGTGGAGGCCACCGACCCGCGCCAGATCGACCTCAAGCTGCGCCGCGATTCTTCAGCCGACATCCACCAGTGGTTCCACTTCCGCCTGCAGGGCGCGCGCGGCCATGCGTGCACGATGCGCTTCCTGAACGCGGGCCAGGCGACGTATCCGAAGGGCTTCGAGGGCTACCAGGTGGCGGCGAGCTACGACACCGAGAACTGGTTCCGCGTGCCCACGTCGTTCGACGGCCAGGTGATGACCGTCAACCACACACCCGAGCTGGACAGCATTTATTACGCCTATTTCGAGCCCTACACGTGGGAGCGTCACCTGCGCCTGCTCGGTGAAGTGGCCGAGAACCCGATCGCACGCGTGCACGACATCGGCACGACCGTCGACGGCCGCGACATGAACCTCGTCGTGATCGGCAATCCGCAGGCCGAGAAGAAGATCTGGGTGATCGCGCGCCAGCATCCGGGCGAGACGATGGCCGAATGGTTCGTCGAGGGCATGATGGATGCGCTGCTCGACAATGCCAATCCCGTGTCGCGCAAGCTCCTGCAACGCGCCGTGTTCTACGTCGTGCCGAACATGAATCCGGATGGCTCGGTGCGCGGGAACCTGCGTACCAATGCAGCGGGCGCGAACCTGAACCGCGAATGGATGACGCCGTCGCCCGAGCGCAGCCCGGAAGTGCTGTGCGTGAAGAACAGGATCCACGAGACGGGCGTCGACATGTTCTTCGACATCCACGGCGACGAGGCGCTGCCGTACAACTTCGTGGCGGGCTGCGAGATGCTGGCCGACTTCACGCCGGACCGCCTGGCCGCCCAGAACGCCTTCATCGAGCGCTACATGGCCGCCAGCCCGGACTTCCAGAATGTCTATGGCTATGCGGCCAGCAAGTACAACGAGGAACTGCTGACGCTGGCCTCGAAATACATCGGCCACACGTTCAAATGCCTGTCGCTGACCCTGGAGATGCCGTTCAAGGACAATGCCAACCTGCCCGACCCGTACACCGGCTGGAACGGCGCGCGCAGCAGCGCGCTCGGCGCGGCCATCCTGCAGCCGATCCTGCAATCGCTGGACGATTGAGCGAGGAGAGCGCATGGGCATCGAAATCGAACGCAAGTTCCTGCTGGCCAATGAAGGCTGGCGCGGGCAGGGCACCCCGACGCACATGCGCCAGGGTTACCTGGTGGCCGATCCCGTGCGCACGGTGCGCGTGCGCATCGAGGGCGAGCGGGCCGTCATCACCATCAAGGGCAAGAGCGCCGGCGCCAGTCGCGGCGAGTGGGAATACGAGATTCCCGTGCCGGACGCAACCGAGCTGCTGGACGGCCTGTGCGAGCAGCCGCAGGTCGAGAAGATCCGCCACCGCATCGCGCATGCCGGCCATACGTGGGAAGTGGACGAATTCCTCGGCCTGAACGCCGGGCTGGTCGTGGCGGAGATCGAGCTGGCTGCCGAGGACGAGGCGTTCGACAAGCCGGACTGGATCGGCGCCGAGGTCACCGGCGACAAGCGCTACTACAACTCCAGCCTGATCCGGATGCCGTATTCGCAGTGGCCGGGTAGTGCATGACGTTTCAATAGAAGCGCAACCGATATTCATCCCGGGATGCCATTTTTTTTATTTTTAATGGCAATAGTGATAAGTGTCAAAACTGGTTCTCTCTACAATCGACCTTCGCAGCGCCGCCTGAATCCGGGCAGACGCGGGGAAAGGAAAAGGGAAACCAGCATGCGCGACGCCCATACGACACTCGATAAGCCGGAATCACGCGACGGGCATGGCCCTGGCCCGCATGCGGCACCGAGGTATTATCGTCCCGAACTGGACGTGCTCCGCTTCATCGCGTTCCTGTTCGTATTCATCACGCATCGCACCGACCTGGCGCCGATCGACCGGGCGCAGCACCCGTGGTTCCATGCGCTTGCGCAGATCGGCGTCTACGGCGTCCCGGTGTTTTTCTTCCTCAGCGCCTTCCTGATCACCGAACTGCTGGAACGGGAACGGGGCGCGACCGGCCGCATCGACGTGCGCGCCTTCTACGCCAGGCGGATATTGCGGATCTGGCCCCTCTATTTCCTCGTCTTTTTCGGGTTGGTGCTGCTGAACCATGTCCTGCCTGGCGCCGGTGCCGATTCGCCGACGAAGTGGATGTTCTTCATGCTGTTTGCCGGGAACTGGTACATCACGTTCAACGACTGGATCGAATACCCTGTCAACCCGATGTGGAGTCTCTCGGTCGAGGAGCAGTTCTACATCGCCATTCCCTGGCTCGCCTTGCTCGGCCGGCGTACGCTCGTCGCGGTCAACGTCGTCGTGCTGGCCGTGTCGTACGCCGTCATCGTCTACTATGCGCGCGGATTCACGCCCCACTCCGGCTTCAGCGGGCAGTGGACCAACAGCTTCGTCCACTTCCAGTTTTTCGCGGGCGGCATGCTGCTCGCGCTGGCGCTGCGCGGCCGCCAACCCGAATGGCATGTCGCCGTCCGGGTGGGGCTGCTGGCCTGTGCGGTCGGCCTGTGGCTGGTCGCGTCCATCGTGTGCGGGATCAAGGCCGATTTTCCCCACTCCACCGTGGCCCAGAGCCTGCTGGGCTGGCCTCTCGTGCTGGGGGGCGCGGCATTGATGCTCGTCGCCATGCTCGGCATGCCGCGCCGCTTCCTGCCCGGGCCGCTGATCTACCTCGGCCGCATTTCGTATGGCCTGTACCTGATCCATATTTTCTTTTTCTGGCTCGTGTACGACCAGTTCAAGCCCTGGCTGGCCCAGGTCTGCGCCGGCGCCGGCCTGGATGCCTGGCGCGACGATGTCGGCGCGGTGCTCGCCTTTGCCGCGACGGTGGTCGTTGCCTCGGTACTGTATCGTACGGTCGAGATGCCATTCCTGCGGCTGAAACGGCGGTTCACGTTCGTCCCCTCGCGACCCTGACCCAAACCCGTCCTTGGACCAGTCCAAACGGCGCGTGGTTGCGTTACCATGCGGGTTCGGAGTCATTTCAACCACGCAGCGAAACACGAGGCCGCCGACCATGTCCGAACACGTCCCTGAACTGATCCCCGAAAGTCTCGTCCCCGATTCCGAAGCGCGCGCCGCCATCGACCTGGCCACGCGCGGCCACCAGATCTATCCCGTCCTCTCCGCCGACGACATACAACGCATGCGCCGCTTCGGCACATGCCGAAGCTGGCCGGATGGCGCCACCGTGTTCCGCGCCTGCGTCGATTCGCCGGGCATGGTCGTCGTGCTGGCGGGGCGCCTGCTGTGCAGCCGGACGGATGCGCTCGGCAAGCGCGTGGAGGTCGTGGAGTACGGTCCCGGCCAGTTCAGCGGCGAAGTGGCCCAGCTGTCCGGCCGGCCGCCGCTCGCGGATGGCGTCGCCGTGGGTGACCTGGAAGCCCTCGTGCTCGATGCGGAGTGTCTGCGCGCCGTCATCGTGGCCGAGGCGGAGCTGGGCGAGCGCCTGATGCGGGCGTTCATCCTCCGTCGCGTGCAATTGATCAGCAATAAGCCGGGTGGCCCCATCCTCATCGGTCCGCCCGCGCATGCCGGCCTGTTCGAGCTGGAGAATTTTCTGTCGCGGAATGCCTACCCGTACACAAGGCGTGATCCGGACACGGACCCGGAAGCGGCCCAGCTCGTGCGCGAGCACTGGCGCAATCCGTCCGACTGGCCACTGGTGGCGCTGCCGGACGGCTTCGTGCTGAAGAACCCGACCCTGGCCGAGGTCGGCCGCTGCCTCGGCACCTTGCCCCGCATCGAGCGCGATGCCGTGTTCGACGTGCTCGTCGTCGGCGCCGGTCCGTCCGGCCTCGCCACGGCCGTGTACGCCGCGTCGGAAGGCTTGCGCGTGATGGTATTGGACCAGCGCGCGTATGGCGGGCAGGCGGGCGCGAGCGCGCGCATCGAGAACTTCCTCGGCTTCCCGACGGGCATCTCCGGCCGCGCGCTGGCCGGCCGCTCGTACGTGCAGGCGCTGAAATTCGGCGCCGAGGTCGCGATCCCGGCCCAGGCCACCCGGCTGCTGTGCCACGAACGGCCGCTCAAGGTGGAACTGGACGACGGCACGTGCCTGAAGGCGCGCACCGTCGTGCTGGCGTCGGGGGCACGCTACCGCAAGCCGGAGCTGCCCGATCTCGCCAGCTACGAAGGCCGCGGCGTGTATTACTGGGCCTCGCCGGTGGAAGCCCGGCTGTGCCGCAACGAGCCCGTCGTCCTCGTCGGCGGCGGCAATTCGGCGGGGCAGGCCGCCGTGTTTCTTGCCGCGCATGCGTCGGAGGTGCACTTGCTGGTGCGCGGGCCGGGGCTGGAGGCGACGATGTCGAGCTACCTCATCGAGCGCATCGCGGCCACGCCCAACATTCACCTGCATGCCCGGCGCGAGATCGTCGGGCTGCAGGGCGACGAGAATGGCCTCACGCACGTGCGTTGCCGCGGCCGCAGCAATGGCAACGACAGTGGCGACGAGCGTATGTTCGCCGTGCGGCGGCTGTTCCTGTTCATCGGCGCCGATCCGAACAGCGACTGGCTGGACGAGTGCGGTGTCGAGCTGGACGACAAGGGTTTTGTGATGACCGGCGCGGACACGCGCTCCGAACATGGCGCGCGGCCGCTGGAGACGAGCGTCGATGGCGTCTTCGCGGTGGGCGACCTGCGGGCCGGGTCGACCAAGCGCGTGGCGGCCGCGGCGGGGGAGGGGGCGGCGGCGGTGGCGCAGATCCACGCTTATCTGGCCGCGCTTGCCCGACACTGAGCGGTGGCGCATACGAGGCAAGCGCGTTGCTTGAACCTTCTAGTTGACAGCGGGCATAATGCTCGGACAAGTGGCCGCACGTCGTGCGACCTGGTCCGAGGAACCCGATGGCATATTCCAACCTGTCACAACCCAGCATTCTTGCGGTCCGTGCGACGGTCTTGCATTGTTGCGCCGTCGCGCTGCTGCTGTGTCCACGCATCGCCCTGGGCGACGACGCGGCGCTGGCCCGCCGCTTGTACGAGGCCGGCGCCATGGCCCGCTTCGTGCCGGACCAGGCGTCGAAGCAGCTGCGCGCCATGGAGCTGAGCATGGGCACGGCGCCGGCGCCGTTGCGGGTCGACTTCCTGTATTTCTACAGCACTGCCGAGCGCGGCATCGGCGACCTGGCGCGTGCGCTGACCCTGGCGGACCAGTTGGTCGAATATGGCAAGCGGAACAACGACAACGTGGCATTGGCGAAAGGCCTGGTCGGGCGCGCCAATACGCTTTACCTGCGGGAGGACCTGGCGGCGTCCCATGCCGCGTCGTTCGAGGCGGAACGCGTCGCCCTGACGACCAACGACATCCCGACGAAAGTACTGGCGACCGTCGCGGCCGGCCATGCGTTCGAAGAGGAAGGCGATTACCCGGCGGCGCTGGCGAAATTGCATGCCGCCGTCGACATGGCGCGCCAGATCAGGGGCGACACCGCACCGTTGGCGGGCGCGCTGCACGTGTTGGTGTTGCTGTATCTGAACATGGGCGACCTCGACAAGGGCGCGGAGACTCAGCAGGAATCGCTTCTCCTCGCCAGGAAGATGGCGGCGCCGGGAGCCATCGCGACGGCGCTGAGCGACGAGTACGCGCTGGCCGTCGAGCAAAAAGACTTCGAGCGGGGCCGGCGCGCCCTGTTCGAGGAACTCGAGCTCGAATCCCGCATGGGCGCGCGCCAGAGACGGGCGACCACGCTCGTCAACCTCTCGGATTGCTACCTGAAGGAGGGCCGGTTCCACGAGGCCGAGACCTGGGCCGCGCAGGCGCTGGAGGCCGCCATCGACGTCAGGAGCAACAACGACACCGCCACCTCCCGCGTCAACCTGGGCCAGGCACTGCTCGGGCAGGGACACCTGGCCGAGGGCAAGCGGCAGTTCGAGGCCGGCCTGGCCACCTATGAAAAACAGGGTGACGAGCCGGAGCTGCTGGCGATACTGCGCGAGTATGGACGCGCGCTGGAGCACGCCGGCGACTACAAGGGCGCCGTCGACGCCTACAACCGCGAGCGCAGCCTCTCCAGCAAGATCTTCGCCGCGCAGCGCCAGAAGGCCATCGTGGAGCTGCAGCAGAAATACGAGGCCGAGAACAAGCAGCGCCGGATCGACGCGCTGCGCCAGGAAAACCGGGCCGCGAAAGCGGAGCTGGACAACCGCCGCCTGCAGCAGCATATCTGGTGGCTGCTGGCCGTGACGTTCGCGCTTGCGGCGCTGGTCGTCGGCCTGCTCTACCGGAAAGTCCGGCGCGCCAACGCGGAACTGGAAGAACGGAACCTGCGCCTGAAGCGGCAAAGTGCGCTCGACCCGCTCACGGCGCTGTACAACCGCCGCCACTTCCAGGAATTCATGGACCGGCCCGGCGACGGGCGGCGGAGCGGCGATGGTGGCACCGTGGGCGCCATCTTCCTGCTGGACGTCGACCATTTCAAGAGCATCAACGACACGCTCGGCCATGCGGCCGGCGACACGGTGCTGAAGATGGTGGCGGACAACCTGCGCTTCGCCTTGCGCGAGACCGACATGATCGTGCGCTGGGGCGGCGAGGAATTCCTCGCCTTCCTGCCGGCCGTTGCGCGCGACGGCCTGGACGAGGTGGCCCAGCGCATCATGCGCGGCATCCCGGCGCAGCCGCTCGAGGTGCGGGGCGTGGGCGTACCGGTCACCGTCTCGGTCGGTTTCGCCCCCTTTCCGTTGTCGTACGGCGACACGGCGCTGACGTGGGAGCGCGTCGTCAACATCGCGGACATGGCCCTGTATCAGGCCAAGGCGCATGGCCGCAACTGCGCGTGCGGGGTGCTCGGCTTTCCGGGGGCGTCCGACACGACGCTCGAGATGATCGAGCGGGATTTGCAGCAGGCATCGCGCCGCGGGTGGGTGACGCTATCGGTAGTGCAGGGCGATGTGTGCGTGGAGGAGCCTGCGCACGCGCACGAGTGATGGCAATGCCAACGATATGCCGATGTTTGGTGGGCACGGGGTGCCCACCCTACGAGGATCAAGCGCCGTAGGGTGGGCTCCCCGAGCCCACCAGCAGCACGATCAGTGGAAGTGCTCGTTCCCCGCCGGCGTATCCTCCGGCATCTCTGCATGCACCAGTTCGCCGGTCGGGTCGGCGAACAGCGGGGCGCCGCAATCGTCGCAGTACTCGGCCACATAGCGTTCGCCGATGCGCTTGACGTGGGTGATGCCCACCTCGTTCAGGTGCTTGACGATCTCGTCCAGCGGCGCCAGCGGACGTCCGCCGCCGCCGGCCGGGCCTTCCACCGGCGTGCCGTCCTCGTCTTCCTGGCCGTACAGGGGCCAGACGATGCCGTACACGACGTCCGGCGACTGGCGCAAGGTGAAACCGACGCGGTATTCGTCGACCTGGTTGTCGCTCTCCTCGTCGCCGAAGCCGGCGATGACGGCGCGCAGGTCGTTCGGTTCCACGCCCAGCGTGTTCGTCAGGTAGTGCACGGCGGCGCGGATCGAGACCGGGCGGATCAGCTTGTCGGCTTCACGGCAGGCCACGTAGTACGCTTCCGGCAGCAACAGCTCGACGCCGCAGCCCGGCAGCAGGCGCGCGATGTTCGGGCCGGCCTGGGCGCGCCACTGCTCGAGGGCGTTCTCGCGCTCGGCCTCGAAGGCGATGTGGTGCTGCGGCTCCTGCCAGCGGAACAGCGGGGCGCCCGCAGGCGCCACGACGGCCACGAGCAGATAGCGCGTATCGGCCAGGAATTGCGACGTGTCCGGACCGGGCGCGGCCGGCTTGACGGTCGTGCCCTTGTGGGCGGCCTGCGCGAGCTTGTGCGTCAGGGCATAGGTCTCGGCATGGGTGCGCGGCAGCTGGTCGATCGAGTACAAGGTCGGCGCGATCGACAGTTTCGTGCCGTCGGCCAGCAGGTGGGCCGAGAAGTGCGCCGTCAGTGTGTTCAGGATCTCGCCGGGAATCGTACCGGATGCGATCGAGAAGCGGGTCCAGGCGAGGATCGGCGCGGCCACGAGCAGGGTCTGCCACGTGGTCTCGGTGCCGTCACCGGCCTGCTCGGTCATCGTCGAGGATTCGCTGACAGCTTCGACGCCATCCATCAGCACGTCGTACACCGCGAGATCGCCCTTGAACAGGACGTTGAGGGCGGCGTCGACGCTGTCCTGGTGGTTCGCCTTGAGCAGCTTCTGCAGCTGGCCGTCGAGGTTGCGTTCCCAGGTCCGTTCTTCGACGCGGCTGGCAGCCTGCACGATGGCATTGCTGATGCTGATGAGACGCTGGCTTTCTGCCGAGAGTTTGGGTGAGTCTTTGGAAGGGCGACGCATACGCTTGGGGAGTCTTTTCGGTAAGGGTGGCGTGTTCTTGGATCGTTCAGGGGGTCATGATAAACCCTTATCCCCGGTATTGTAGTTGATTCGCCCACACCTCACTAACACAGCGGCAACGTGGCGCCGTCGCATGCCGGCGTCGTCTTCATATTTCTTGTCGAGCAGCGCTTGTCAAAAACGATAATCGGAATCATAATGCGAATCGTTCTCATTCATGTTCTTGCCACCAGACGGCGCAACGAGACGCCCGGCAGAGCAGCCCCCACATTCCATGACCACGAATAACAACGTCGCAGCCTCCCGTACTTCCTTCATCACGAGCCGCAAGCACGCGCGCACGCTGCCGGCGCCCGCCCTGGCCATGCTGGCGTCGCTGGCGCTGCCGGCCGTCGCCCATGCCGGCCCGGACGTCACGCCCGATCCCACGATCCCGAGCGTCCAGGTGACGGGTGCCAACCAGCAGGCGATGTCCGCCAACGACAAGTTCACCGCGCCGCTGCTCGATACGCCGAAATCCGTCACGGTCGTGCCGGCCGACGTGATCTCGCAGACGGGCGCCACGTCGCTGACGGATGCGCTGCGCACCGTGCCCGGCATCACCATCGGCGCGGCCGAGGGCGGCAACCCGGTCGGCGACAACATGTTCATCCGCGGCTACAACGCCCAGACGGACACGTACATCGACGGCATCCGCGATTCCGGTTCGCAGTCGCGCGAGATCTTCGACGTGGAACAGGTCGAAGTCGTGAAAGGCCCGAACTCGGCTTATGGCGGCCGCTCGTCGGCCGGCGGCGGCGTCAACCTCGTCACCAGGACGGCGCAGGCCTATGACTTCAACCATGCCAGCGTCGGCATCGGCACGGACAAGTACCGCCGCCTGACGGGCGACATCAACCGCAACATCGGCAGCGACAGCGCCTTCCGCCTGAACGTGATGGCGCACGAGAACGACGTGCCGGGCCGCGACGTCGTCGGCGGCAAGCGCTGGGGCATCGCGCCGACCGTCACGTTCGGCCTGACGGGGCCGACGCGCGCCATCGTCAGCGTCTACCACCTGACCTCGCACGAGATCCCGGATACCGGCATCCCGTTCGACAATCCGTTCACGACCGGGACCAACGTCGCGAAGAACGGCAACGGCACACCGTTCGCCGTCGACCGCTCGACGTTCTACGGCCTCGCCGACCGCGATTTCCGCGACACGAAGAGCGACATCGCCACGATCGACCTGCGCCACCAGCTGGCCAACGGCATCACCCTGCGCAACGTCACGCGCTACGGCAAGTCGAACAACGACTACGTCTGGACCCAGCCAGACGACTCGAAGGGCAACACCGTGTTGTACGGCACCGTCTGGCGCCGCGCCAACACCCGCGTGACGGAAACCCGCACTGCCACCAACGTGACGAGCCTCTCGGGCGACCTGCAGACGGCCGCCATCAGGCACTCGTACAACGCGGGCATCGAGTTCGACCGCGAGACCACGGACCGCAGCAGCTATATCTTCACGCCGGGCACGAACAACCCGCTGACGGGTACCTTCACCTGCCCGACGTCGGGTGCGGCCACGCTGTACAACTGCACGACGCTGGTCGATCCGAACCCGTACGATCCGTGGGTCTATACCCGCACCGTCTCGGGCGCGCAGACGCACGTGAACACGAAGACGAAGTCGGCCTATGCGTTCGACACCATCGAATTCAACCGCGAATGGCAGGTCAACCTGGGCGCGCGCTACGACGACTTCCAGACCACGCTGACCACGCTTCCGACGGCAACGACGGCGGCCGTGCAGGCGCACGTCGACAGCAACTTCTGGAGCTGGCAGACGGGCCTCGTGTACAAGCCCGCGGCTAACGGCAGCATCTACCTGGCGTATGCGACGTCGGCCACTCCGCCGGGCAACGACGGCGGCGACGGCCTGGACGCGCTGACCGTGGCCGTCCAGAACCTGCAGCCGCAGCGCAGCAAGAACATCGAGCTGGGCACCAAGTGGGACGTGATGCCGGGCGGACGCCTGTCGCTGACGGCGGCCGTGTTCAAGAGCACGATGAACAATGCCCGCGTGACGGCGCCGGACGGCACGACGCAGAACGTCGGCCGCAAGGAAGTGAAGGGCGTCGAGCTGGGCTTCTCGGGCAAGCTGTCGTCGCGCTGGAGCGTATTCGGCGGCTACACCTTCCTCGACTCGGAACTGGCCGACAACGGCTACCTGAACGTCGGCACCACGGCCGCGCCGGTGTACGTGGTCTCGCCGTACAACGGCAACCGCTTCCCGGCCACGCCGAAGCATTCGGCCTCGCTGTGGACCACGTATGGCTTCACGAAGGACTTCACGGTCGGCATGGGCCTGAACACGATGTCGCAGGTCTATGCGAACGTGAACAACACCAAGTGGGCGCCGGGCTTCGCCCGCTTCGACGCGATGGCCAGCTATGTCGTCACCCCGGACATCAGCCTGCAGCTGAACGTGCAGAACCTGACGGACAAGCTGTACTTCGACAAGGTCTCGTCGCCGCACTATGCCGGCGTGGCGCCGGGCCGGTCGGCGACGCTGTCGGCCAACGTCAAGTTCTGACGTAGCGCGTGTCGCGACACAGCCCTCCCGGTCATTGCGGGGAGGGCTTTTTTGCATAAAGGAAGGTCATCATGATGCTGCATATCCCGGGCGTATTGAGTCCGGACCAGGTGAAGTCGATGCGCGCGCGCCTGGGCGCGACCGACTGGATCGACGGCCGCGCGAGCGTAGGCAGCCAGGGCGCGCAGGTCAAGCGCAACCGCCAGCTGGCGGAAGGCTCGCCTCTTGCGCTGGAACTGGGCCAGGTCGTCAGCGCCGCGCTGATGGCGAACCCGCTGTTCTTTTCAGGCGTGCTGCCGCTGCGCATCCTGCCGCCGTTCTTCAACAGCTATGCGGGCGGCGAGCACTACGGCCTGCACATCGACGGCGCCATCCGCGCGCAGCGGGGCGGGTCACCCGTCCGTTCGGATGTGTCGTGCACCGTGTTCCTGAGCGACCCTGCCGAATACGATGGCGGGGAGCTGACGGTGGTCGACACGTATGGCACGCACGAGGTGAAACTGCCGGCGGGCGATGCGATCGTCTACCCGTCGTCCAGCGTGCACGAGGTGAGGCCGGTGACGCGCGGCGAGCGCGTGGCGTCGTTCCTGTGGGTGCAGAGCATGGTGCGCGATGACAGCAGGCGCGCGATGTTGTTCGACCTCGATACCAATATCCAGGCGTTGCGCGCGCAGCATGGTGACGGCGCGGAGATGGTGGCGCTGACGGGGCATTACCACAACCTGTTGCGGATGTGGGCTGAGACGTAACGTATCGAACGAATGCGTTACGGTGGGTCGTAGGGTGGGCACCCCTGTGCCCACGCGAACGC
>NZ_JBFUDR010000019.1:0-38840 GCF_056404615.1 Massilia sp. P2_C2
GGGTGATCCTGCGCCCGGGCCCTTACGCCTGCGCGGAGTGGGAAATGGGCGGCCTGCCGTGGTGGCTGCTGAAGCACGACGGCGATGCGTTCCTGCGCACGCGCGACGAAGCCTATCTTGCGCCGGCGCGGCGCTGGCTGAAGGAAGTCGGCCGCGTGCTGGGTCCGCAGCAGGTGACGCAGGGCGGCAACATCCTGATGGTGCAGGTCGAGAACGAATACGGCTTCTACGGCGACGACGTGGGCTACCTGCGCGTGCTGCGCCAGGCGTTGCTGGATGCCGGCTTCGACGTCCCGCTGTTCCAGTGCAATCCGACGAATGCCGTGGCGCGTACCCACATCCCGGAACTGTTCTCGGTGGCGAACTTCGGCAGYGATCCGGCGGCCGGGTTCAAGGCATTGGACGCCGTGCAGAAAGGGCCCCGGATGTGCGGCGAATATTACTCGGGCTGGTTCGACACGTGGGGCGCGCCGCACCACGGCGGCACCGTCGAGGGCGCGACGAAGGACATTGGCGCGATGCTGAAGGCGAACGGTTCGTTCAGCCTGTACATGGCGCACGGCGGCACGACGTTCGGCCTGTGGGGCGGTTGCGACCGTCCGTTCCGGCCCGATACGACGAGCTACGACTACGATGCGCCGATCGGCGAGGCGGGCTGGATCGGCGAGAAATTCGATGCCTACCGCGCCGCGATCACGCCGTTCCTGGCGCCCGGCGAGAAGCTGCCGGAACCGCCGCCGCGCATGCCCGTGCAGACGATCGCACCGTTCATGCTGGCGGAATCCGTGCCCGTCAAGGCCGCCATGCCGACCCGCGTGATCAGGGACGTGTCGCCGCGTCCGATCGAACAGTACGACATCAGCCGCGGCCTGGTCGCCTATCGCGTCACCTTGCCCGCCGGGCCGGCCGGCGTGCTGGAAGCGGCGCGCGTGCGCGACCTGGCATGGATCCACCTCGACGGCAAGCCGGTCGGCACGTTCGACACGCGCTACCGCCGCTACAAGGTCGACATCCCGGCACGCAGCAAGCCTGCCGTCGTCGAGATCCTGCTGTACACGATCGCGCGCGTGAACTTCGGTCCGGAAGTCCACGACCGCAAGGGCCTGCACGGTCCCGTCACGTTCACACCGAAGGGCGCGAAGGCGCAGCCACTGGAACACTGGGAAATCCGCGCGCTCGACTTCGACGCGGACGGCACGCTGCCGCCGCTGGCGTTCAAGAAAGGCCGGGGCAAGGGCGCCGCGTTCTGGCGCGGCGGGTTCGATGCGTCCCGCACGGACGACACGTTCCTCGACATGTCCGCATGGGGCCAGGGCGTGGTCTGGGTCAATGGCCGCTGCCTGGGCCGCTTCTGGAGCATCGGTCCCACGCAGACGATGTATTTGCCGGGGCCGTGGCTGCRCAAGGGACGCAACGAGGTCGTCGTGCTGGACCTGACGGGGCCGCGCGGGCAGGGCACGCCCACGATCGCCGGACTGGCCACGCCCATCCTCGACCAGTTGCACCGCGAACGCGACTTCCCCCGTCCGCCGAGCACCGCGCAAGTTCGGCTCGATAGCGTGAAGCCCGTCCATGAGGGCGAGTTCGCGCCGGGCTCGCAAACGCAGGACGTGCGTTTCGCCGCGGCGGCGACGGGCCGCCAGTTCTGCCTGGAGTCGCTCGACGCGTTCGACGGCAAGCCTTATGCGGCCATCGCCGAACTGGCGCTGCTGGACAAGGACGGCAAGACGCTGGACCAGTCCAACTGGACCATCGCGTACGTCGACAGCGAGGAAGCGACGAAGGAAGACGGTGGCGCGCTGAACGCCATCAATGGCCAGAACAGCGATTTCTGGATCACGGCGGCCAACGGCGGTGCGCACCCGCACCGCCTCGTGATCGACCTGGGCCGCGCGGCGGAGGTGGCCGGCCTGCGGTACGTGCCGCGCCAGGGACCGGATGGCGTCACCGGACGCATCCGCCATTTCCGCGCTTACGTGGGCGATGCCCTGGTGGTGGAGCGATGAAACGACGACACTTCATGGGCACCGCGCTGGCCGGCGCAGTGGCAGGCCTGGCGCCGGCTGCCGCACCCGTTGCGACGGCGGCGACGGCGTCGGCGCCGGGCAGCGACCGCGACTGGATGCTCGGCCTCCTGCAAAGGATGGCCGAGCCGGTGCTGACGGCGATGGCGCGCGGCGAACTGAAAAAACGGTTTGCGCTCGAACTGAGCCCCACGTGGGACGGGCGCAACCCCGACGTGGCCTACCTGGAATGCTTCGGCCGCCTGATCGCCGGCATCGCGCCGTGGCTGGCGCTACCCGACGATGCGACGGCGGAAGGGCGCCTGCGCGCCCGGCTGCGCCAGCTCGCGCTGCAGAGCTATGCGCACGCCGTCGATCCGGCCAGTCCGGACTACCTGGGCTGGCGCAGCGGCGGCCAGGCGCTGGTCGATTCGTCGTATTTCACGAACGCCCTGATCCGCGCGCCGCAGGCACTGTGGCAGCCGCTCGACGCCACGACGAAGCGCCGCATCGTCGCCGAGATCAAGGGTCTGCGCCGCGTGGAGCCGCCGTACATCAACTGGATGCTGTTCGCCGCGATGAACGAAGCCTTCCTGCTGTCGGTGGGCGAGGAAGCGGACCCGATGCGCACCAACGTCGCCATCCGCAAGGTCAACGAGTGGTACGTGGGCGACGGCTGGATCAAGGATGGCGAGACGTTCCACTTCGATTACTACAACTCGTACGTGATGTACCCGATGCTGCTCGAGATCCTCGAGGTGCTGGAGCGGCACAACGCCCCGTTCTGGAACGGCAAGCCGGCGGACCTGCGCGCGCAGGCGCTGAAGCGCATGCAGCGCTATGGCGAGCACCTGGAGCGCTTCGTCTCGCCGACGGGGACGTATCCGCCGATCGGGCGTTCGCTCACGTACCGCACGGCCGTGTTCCAGCCGCTGGCGCTGCTGGCGTGGCGCAAGCAGCTGCCGGCCAGCCTGCCCGAGGGGCAGGTGCGGGCCGCGATGCGCGCCGTCCACGATGCCGTGTGGTCGGATCCCACCAATTTCACGAAGGAGGGCTGGCTCACGCTCGGATTCGTCGGCCACCATCCGGAACTGGCCGATATCTACTCGAACAACGGCAGCATGTACATCGCCTCGGCGAGCCTGCTGGCGCTCGGCCTGCCGCCCGGCGACTCGTACTGGACGAGCCCCGCGCAGGACTGGACGCAGAAAAAGGCCTTCGCGGGACAAGCGTTCCCGAAGGATTACGCCGTGAGCTACTGATATATATGTTTATGGCATGCCAGATTGAAAAGAACCCATAGCGGTAACGTTGGCATTGTTACGTAGAATGAGTTGGCGCGGCCGTAAAGACACTGGTCGCGCCAGTCGGTGAACCGGACGAAGGATACGATCGCCGCCCGGTTGGCGCTTTTGTGCGACAACGTTGTCGCCGGGCGTGCGGACCGTACCGCAATGCCCAGGCGGTCGGAAAAGAGCATTTTCACGAGGAGACAGGGGACAACCATGACCAGGAACAGAATCTATAAAACCGTACTGGCGACGCTGATCGCCGAGTTGTGCGTGGCCGCTTACGCCGATGCGCAGACCACCAGTGAACCGGCGGCCCCGGCGGGCGACGGCGCCGTGCAGCAGGTCGTCGTCAGCGGCATCCGCGCGTCGCTCAGTTCGTCGCTGATGACGAAGCGGCTGCAGGACGGCGTCGTCGATGCCGTGTCGGCCGAGGATGCCGGCAAATTCCCGGACACGAACATCGCCGAATCGCTGCAGCGCGTGACGGGCGTGCAAATCCAGCGCAACAACGGCGAGGGCCGCTACATCTCCGTGCGCGGCCTGGGCCCGGAATTCAACAACGTTCTGATCAACGGCCGCACGATGACGAGCGACACGGGCGGACGCGAATTCTCCTTCGACGTGCTGTCGTCCGACCTGATTTCCAAGGCCATCGTGTACAAGACGTCGCAGGCATTCCTGCCGGAAGGCGGCATCGGTTCGACGGTCGACATCCAGACCGCGCGTCCGCTGTCCGGCAAGGCCGGCCAGTCGACCGTGATCAACGTGTCGGATTCGTGGGACTCGAATTCGAGGAAGAACACGCCGAACCTCAGCGCCCTGTATTCCTATGCGAACGCGGAAAAGAATTTCGGCGTGGCCGGTTCGCTGTCGTACACGGACCGCAAATCGCGCCAGTACAAGGCCCTCAACGACGCCTGGAACCTCCTGGACGTCAAGACGATCAACGGCAATCTGAATTCCACGGGGCTGACGGCGGCGGACGTCACCACGAAAAAGCTGCTCATGCCGCAAAGCTACGGCTTCCAGAACGAGGACGAAAGCCGCAAGCGCCTCGTCGCCAACACGACGGTGCAATACAATCCGTCGCGCGACTGGAAGATCACGGCCGACGCCCTGTATTCGCGCCTGAACCAGCGCAACAAGGTGATCGCCATCAGCGACTGGATGAATCCGACCCAGTTGAACGTGAAATACGACGCGAACGGCCAGGTGACGGGTTTCGACCGTCCGGGCTCGATCTTCGTCGCCAACAATCCGGGCCTGGCCGCGGCGGGCATCCTGAGCGAGGCGAATTCGAACGACATGATCGTCAAGGGCGGCGACCGCCTGTCGACCACGCTGGCCTATGGCCTGAATTCGAAGTGGAACCTGTCGCCGGACTGGAAACTGGAAGCCGACCTGTCGACGTCGCGCACGGCGATCGGTTATCCCGACCTGTGGATCGTGGCCGGCATGGTGCCGAAGAACGGCGACGTGCTGACCTTCGGCTCGACGCCGACCGTGACCTTCGGCGATGGCATTGCCGATCCGACCGCCGTGCGCGCCCACGCCGTCGGGAACAACATCGATACCAACCACGACAACCTGCACGAAGGCCGCCTGAACGCCACGTGGAATACGGACATGGGCGTGTTCAAGGGTCTGCAGATGGGCACGGCGTATTCGCAGCGCAAGGTCGAGCACATTTCCTGGAGCTCGGATTCGTGGAACGCCTACTCCGGCTACCACGTGTCGCTGCCGTCGTCGCTGTTCACTGTGACGCCGCTGGGCAATCCGTTCGGCAGCGGCGGCGGCGTGCCGCCGAACTTCCTGAGCTTCGACCCGTATGCCTACATGGCTTACCTGAACCAGCCGTCCGTAATCACGCAATCGAACGATCCGGCCCATTACGCGGACAAGTCGATTTTCCCGAATGGCCCGATGGCGATCGACTACACGAAGCCGTCGCTGTGGGCCGTGCGTGAAAAGGTGGCGAATGCCTTCGTCCAGTCGAAGTGGGAAGGCGACGGCTGGTCCGGCGACCTGGGTCTGCGCTACATGCACGTGAAGTCGGAGTCCTCGGGCACCAGCCGCATCCTGCTGTCGGCGGTGCAAAGCCCGAACGACACGACCTATATCCAGAACTGGGGCCCGATGCAGACGAATACGGTCGGCAACAGCTACAACGCCTGGCTGCCGTCCGCCAATCTGAAATTCGACCTCACGTCCGACATGCTGCTGCGCTTCGGCGCGTCGAAGACGCTGACCCGTCCGACGCTGAACCAGATGGGCGTCAGCAACTGGTATGGCGGCCGTACYGGCTATGTGACGAGCGGCGGTGGCAATCCTTACCTGAAGCCGATGCGTTCGAATAACTACGACGTGTCGTACGAATGGTATCTGTCGAAGACGAACTACGTCAGCGCCGCCCTGTTCATGAAGAAGGTGTCGGACTTCCTGGAGACGTCGCTGCAGGACACGCAGGTGGCCCAGTATCCGAACGAGATCGTGCATGACACCCGTATCCGCAACGGTCAGTCGGGCACGATCAAGGGTGCGGAACTGGCTGGTCAATATGCGTTCGATAATATCCATCCGCTGCTGCAGGGCTGGGGTGTGACGGCGAACTACACCTACGTGGATGCGGAAGCGAACCGCGATACGGCGTCGGGTCCCGTGACCTGCGGCTATCCGGGCCTGTCGCGCCAATCGTATAACGCGTCGCTGTTCTTCGAAAACAGCAAGTTCCAGGCACGGGCCAGCTATAACTGGCGCAATCACTTCTCCATCGATTGCGGCGGCGGCAGCACCTTGCCCCGCAATCGCGCGGCCTACGGCCAGACGGATGCGAGCCTGCGCTACAACCTGACGCCGACGCTGTCGCTGTACCTGGACGCCATCAACCTGACGAACGCCAAGGTCCACGAGTACGCCAACAACGACAGCCAGTTCCTCACGCTGGAAAACGACGGCCGCCGCGTCAACGTCGGCTTGCGGATGCAGTTCTAAGGTAGGGTGGGCACTCCGTGCCCACGCGGACGCCGGCGAACTGCAAACGTTCGCGTGGGCACCGGGGTGCCCACCCTACGGCTCATCTACGTCCTCAGGTGCCGCTGACCAGTGCCGCGATCTCCGCGGCACTCAGCGCACCGCGGTAGATGCGGAACTCCTCGACCTTGCCGTTGAAGTAAGGATCGCCCGCGAACTGCGAACGGCCGATCCAGTTCTGCGTCGTGCCGCCCAGCTGCCAGGGCGGAAAGTATTCCGCCGTGTTGCTGCCCACTGCGACGCCGTTCACGTACAGCGTGGCCGTCTGCCCCGCGAGCGTGACGGCCACGTGCACCCATTGCGTTGTCGGCAGTGCTGCGGTGCCGTTCACGACCATCTCTCCCTTCCCGCCGTCGAGAGTGATCGCGAAGCGCACCGTGCCGTTCGACGCGCGCGGCGTCAGGAACATGTAGCGCCCCGTACCCGATCCGATGTCGAAGATGCGTTCCCACGCGCGCGATGCGTTCCAGACGACCCAGGCGGAGATCGTGAAGTCGGTCAGGTCGGTGACGAGGTTGGCCGGCAGGCCGACGTAGCCGGTGCTGCCGTTCAGCGCCAGCGCGCTGCCCGAGCGGCCCGTCGTCCATGTCACTCCGCCGGCAAGCGTGCCGGCGTGGCCGTTGCCGCTGCTGTCGGACGCCGTCGTCCCCGTCCCCTCGTTGCAGGCCAGGTAAGTGTGCAGCGTCTTGCCGATGATGGCGGTGGCGCGATTCGAGTCGGCCGTCGTGCCGGTAGGCGTCACGGCGTTGACGACGTAGTACCACGTGCCCGTGCCCGGATTGTCCGTGTACGTCAGCAGGTCGGTGATGCCGGTCGCGATCGTCGTCCACGGACCGCTCGTCGACGTGGCGCGCTTGACGTTGTAGCTGGTGGCATAGGCGCTGCCCCACCACGACAATTCCACCTTGCCGCCCGGTGCGCGCGCCTTCAGGCCGCTCGGTGCCGCCCCCGCCGCGATCGGGTCGCGCGTGCACGTGAGGGTGCCGTAGCCCAGCTGGTCGTAGCCGCCGCTGGTTGAACCGTAGTTGCCGCCGCCACCCTCGGGCTGGACCTGCAGCGCGAACATCTTCGAATACGGCGCGGCCAGACCCTTGCGGTTCACGTAATGGTTGTAGACGAGGGCCCAGCACGGCCGCACGTTGCCCTGGGAGCCTGTCGAGAACACGTTCTGCTGCACGTCGTCGGCATTGTTGTACGGGACGTAGGGCACCGTGTAATACGTCGTGCCGGACTGGATCAGGTTCGACTTCGCCACGTATTCCGCGCCCATCAGGAAGCGGTTGTTGTCGTAGCCGTACAGGTCCACGCCCTGGTTCCACGCCATTTCGCAGAACGCACCCATCAGCGCGATGCCCAGCGTGGCATGGCCCTGGTCGCGGCCCGATTCCTGCCACTGGCCCAGGAAGCCCGGGTGGATGTAGTACACGGCCTGCGCGACGGCGCCATTGCCCGGGCCGCCCGTGAAGTAATTGACGGCTTCGTCGAACAGGGCCTGGTCGTCGCACAGCACGCCGATGGCCAGGATCGAGGCCATGTTGCACAGGTCCCAGTTGGCCCAGTAATGCGTGATGTCCGTGCCATTGTGGCGGATGAGGAAATCGTGGTTGATCGGGTAGAACACGGTCTTCATCATGTTCTGGAAGCGGGCAAAGTCCGCAGCGGCCCAGCCGCTGTACGTGCGCATGATCTCGCCGGCGTTGGCGAATTCGTAGCCGTAGATGCCGGCGGCCAGTTGCGAGTTCGAGTCGCCGCCGATGGTGGTTAGCGTGGACGACCAGCCGTTCATGATCGATACGGCCTTGTTCGCGTAGTTGACGTCGCCCGAGACCTTATAGCGCAGCGCGCATGCGTAGGCCGCGGCGACGTCGTTGTACAGGATCCAGTAGTTTTCCGCATGGACGCCATCGGAGCCGCGGTAGATCGCGGTCTGCGGATTGGGCGTGTACGACAGGCTCGCGTGCGAATTATTGATCAGGAGGTTCCAGCTGCCGGACCAGGGCGCCGTCGTGTACCTGGCCGCCATGCGGTCGAAATCGGCTTGCGTGTGAAGCAGGCCCGGATGCGTGAAGCCCGCCGTGCCGGCGAGCAGCGAGGCCGTTCTGGCACCGCCTGCGGGGCCGGGTGGGGAACCGGCATCCATCCCGCAGCCAGAGAGCGCCAGCGCGCCGAGGCTGAACAGGAACGTGCGGCGCGAGAGTTCGGCGTAGAGGGCCTCATCCGGCGCCGGGGAAGGGGATTGCTCGATGGTGTCGCTCGTGCCGCTTGCTTCGTCGTATTTCATGTGGTGTGTCTCCAATGTGTTGACGGCGGTCGATGGCCGGCGCGTGCCGGTCGGGTTGGCATTGCGTGGCGATCCTATCCCTGAATCGCAAACTTATGTTATCGTTAACCACGAAATTTGTCGTTAATCAGTTCAGGCGTGCGCGAGGGCGTCGCACCGCGCGGATTCGGTACATTCGGGTTGTCGCGGGCCCAGAAAGGATGCGTGGGAAAAAAAATAATTAAGAGTAGTGGATTTAATTAACGGAATCTGTCATATAATCGAACCGCTTTTGTTATCGATACCTAAAACAGTGGCCGGTTCCCCCACCGGTCGCAATCAACAAGACAACCGTGTCCATTCGGATCACTGGAGGAGAAGAAGCATGAATCAGAAGCACAAATACGTCCCGCGTATGTCCCTCGTCGCCCTGGCGCTGACCCAGGCCTTCGCCTCGTCGGCGATGGCACAAGAAGCGCCGGCTGATGCCAACACCGTCGTGGTGACGGGCATCCGCGCCAGCGCGCAGTCGTCGGTGGCCATCAAGCGCAATGCGATGGAAGTCGTGGACTCGATCACGGCCGACGATATCGGCAAGCTGCCCGATCCCAACGTGGCGGAAACGCTGACGCGCCTGCCTGGCGTGCAGGGCTACCGCTACGGCGGCGAAGGCGCTTCGCCGGGGGGCAGCGGCTCCGGCCTGGCCATTCGCGGCCTGATGGGCCAGACGGCGTCGCAAGTCAACGGACGCGCCTATTTCACGGCTGGCTCGCGCGAGTTCAACATCGAAGACGCGATTCCCGCCACGATCGCCGGCGTCGACGTCTACAAGAACCCTTCCGCCGAACACATCGAAGGCGCCATCGGTGGCCTGGTGAACATCCGCACGCGTAACCCGAGCGATTTCAAGGGCTTCACCGCCTCGCTGAACGCTAACATGCGCTACAACGATCTCGTCAAGAAAAAAGAGCCTGAACTGTTCGGACTGGTCGCCAACCGCTTCGACCTCGGCGGCGGTTCGCGCATCGGCGTGTTGGCCGCGGTCGCCTACCAGAAGACCACCGGTCGCATGGACCAGAGCGGCGGCGGTCCGGGTGCCGACTACCGGCGCACGGTCCGTGCCGACAGCGCCGAATACGCGACCAAGGCGGCCGCGAACACGAGCAACAAACCGACCCTGCCGATGTCGAAGTATGTCGGCCGCAGCGACATCACGTACCTGGCGCCGGTGCCGCTGCTGCCGACGTCGGCCACCGTCGGCGCGCAAACGCCGAACACGGCCGGGCTGACCCCCGCTGAGGTTGCGAATATCATCTCCTTCACCGGTGCCGGTCCCTGGCCCACGGAAGAAACCATCATGCGCGAGCGCAAAGGCATGAATCTGGCGGCCGATTATCGCGTCGACAATACCTTGCGCTTCTATGCTGAAAGCAACTACAACCGTTACGTCTACCACCAGAACTATCGTTTCAGCCGCTTCATGACCGGCTACGGCGGCAACGTCCAGAATCTGACGCTCGCGCCGTTCGCCATCACCGAGAGCATGGCCAACCGCAACTTCAATGGCGGCAGCGACGATGTCCTGTCGAGCCAGCGTGTGCATAGCGGTACCTTCCTGAACCAGCAGATCGGTTCGTGGGGCGGCGATGATCGCAGCCCCTACACGACCTGGAACATGGCCACGGGCGCCGAGTGGAAGCCGACGTCCTCGCTGTCGCTCAAGGCCGATGTCTCCTACATCAAGGCGGACCGCATCAAGGATAACCGCCGTGTCGAGATGACCAACGCACCGAACGTGTTCTACACTGTCGATCGCGTCAACGAAAACTGGACGGCCGGCCACTTGACGAAAGTTACCGGCGATAATGGCGCGAATGTCTCCAATCCGGCCAACTACGTCTTCCAGAAATACAACGGCGACGCCTACAATGTCTTCGACGACAATGGCGCCGCGACCGCGCTCAACGGTATCTATACGTTCGAGGACGGCTTCTTCAGCCGGCTGAAGTTCGGTACGCGCTTTGCCCATCAGACCAACCGTTACTACGACAAGACGCCGTACGCCGGGGGCAAGTGGCTGACGACGGACGGCAAGCCGCTCGCCGCCGATTACTCGAACGCGATCTACGCCTCGTCCAAGGCAGGCAGCATGGAACAGATCCCGTCCAACCTCCTGCACAACCAGAACGGCTATACGGGCGGCTATGTCGTGTACAAGTCGGACGCGCTGCTGGGCAACCAGGTGGCCGAGCAATTCCCGCAATCGGGTATCGCGCTCGAGGGTAGCTATCCGGAAAACCAGCTGAACCGTCGTTTCCTCAACGAGAATACGACTGCGGGCTACGTCTCCGGCGACTTCGCGGCGTTCGACGATCGCCTGAAGGGTAACGTCGGCGTTCGCGTCGTCCGCACCAAATCCGTGGCGACCGCGCGCGTCCTCTCCGACGCGACCGTCCCGACGTCCCCGATCATCGATTACACGAAATCGACGACCTACACGAATGTCCTGCCGGCGCTCAACGCCACCTACGACATCACGAACGACTTCCTGGTCCGCGTCGGCTACGGCAAAGGCATCACCCGTCCCGGGATTGACCAGCTGAATCCGAACATTTCCGTCAACGCGTCGAACGGCACCGCCAACCTGGGCAATCCGGATCTGCGTCCGCAGACCGCCGACAGCTACGACCTCTCGTTCGAGCGCTATTTCAGCTCGACGAACTTTGTGGCGCTCGGTCTGTTCGACAAGAAGATCGACGGCTTCTTCAGCTCGCTCGCGAGCTGCGTGACGGTGCCGAACGCGRCACCTTACGCCGGTGGCATCAGCAACGGCTGCTCGAGCGGGCAGTACCTGATCTCGAAGACCGTCAATGCCGCCAAGGGCTATGCACGCGGCGCGGAATTGTCCGGGCAGTGGTTCTTCAACGGCACGGACAGCTGGTACAAGAACTTCGGTGTGGCGGGATCGTACACGTATGTCGATACGTTGGCGCCGCTGAATATCGGCACGGCCACGGCGCCCGTCTTCATCAAGACGCAGCAGAACTTTGTCTCCAAGAACAGCTACAGCCTGACCGGCATGTATGAGGACAAGAAGCTGTCGGCCCGCCTCGTGTACACCTGGCGCTCGTCCGAGGCGCGCACCTACAACGCACTCTCGCCGATGTCCAGCACGTACATTGCCGACTACGGTCTGCTCGACGCGTCGCTCAACTACGCGATCGACGAGCACCTGACCTTGTCCGCCAACGCGTCGAACCTGACGAACAAGGCGAACAACCGCTACACCGGCGAAGTGCAGACCCTGGAAACGGACCGCGAGTACTCGCACGTGGATAACGGCCGCGTATTCAGCCTGGGCCTGCGCTACAAGTTCTGATCCTTGCTGTAACGGCACCACCGGCCCGCGCCGGTGGTGCTTTTTTTTTCGGATACCGATTCCATGACGACCGATTTCCAGCGCCGCCGCCTGCTGCAAGGCGGCGCCGCGGCCTTGGGCAGCGCGCTGCTGCCGCTGTCCGCCAGTGTGCTCGCCGCCGCCTCGCACCGCTTCAGGGTCGGGGAACACGACTTTCTCCTCGACGGCAAGCCGCTCCAGATCCGCTGCGGCGAAATGCACTTCGCCCGCGTCCCGCGCGAATACTGGGGCCACCGCCTCAAGCTGATGAAGGCGATGGGCCTGAACGCCGTCTGCGCCTACCTGTTCTGGAATTACCACGAGTGGCGGGAAGGCCGCTACGACTGGGCCGCGCAGCGCGACGCAGCCGAATTCTGCCGGCTCGCGCAAGAGGAAGGCCTGTGGGTGATCCTGCGCCCCGGCCCGTACGCCTGCGCGGAGTGGGAAATGGGCGGCCTGCCGTGGTGGCTGCTGAAGCACGACGGCGATGCGTTCCTGCGCACACGTGATGAAGCCTACCTGGCGCCCGTGCGGCGCTGGCTGAAGGAAGTCGGCCGCGTGCTGGGCCCGCGGCAGGTGACGCAGGGCGGCAACATCCTGATGGTGCAGGTCGAGAACGAATACGGCTTCTATGGCGACGACGTGGGCTACCTGCGCGTGCTGCGCCAGTCGTTGCTGGATGCCGGCTTCGACGTCCCGCTGTTCCAGTGCAATCCGACGAATGCCGTCGCGCGCACGCACATTCCGGAACTGTTCACGGTGGCGAACTTCGGCAGCGATCCGGCCGCCGGCTTCAAGGCGCTGGACGCGGTGCAGAAGGGGCCGCGCATGTGCGGCGAATACTACTCGGGCTGGTTCGACACGTGGGGCGCGCCGCACCACGGCGGCACCGTCGAGGGGGCGACGAAGGACATCGCGGCGATGCTGAAGGCGAATGGTTCGTTCAGCCTGTACATGGCGCACGGCGGTACGACGTTCGGGCTGTGGGGCGGCTGCGACCGTCCGTTCCGGCCCGACACCAGCAGCTACGACTACGATGCGCCCATCGGGGAAGCAGGATGGATCGGCGAGAAATTCGACGCCTACCGTGCCGCCATCACGCCATTCCTCGCGCCCGGCGAAAAGCTGCCGGAACCGCCGCCGCGCATGCCCGTGCAGACGATCGCGCCGTTCATGCTGGCCGAATCCGTGTCCGTCAAGGCCGCGCTGCCGGCACGCGTGATCAGGGACCAGTCGCCGCGTCCGATCGAGCAATACGACATCAGCCGCGGCCTCGTCGCGTATCGCGTCACGTTGCCCGCGGGCCCGGCCGGCGTGCTGGAAGCGGCGCGCGTGCGCGACCTCGCATGGGTCCACCTCGACGGCAAGCCGGTCGGCACGTTCGACACGCGCTACCGCCGCTACAGGGTCGACATCCCGGCGCGCAGCAAACCCGCCGTCGTGGACATCCTGCTGTACACGATCGCACGCGTGAACTTCGGTCCGGAAGTCCACGACCGCAAGGGCCTGCACGGTCCGGTCACGTTCACCGTAAAGGGCGGCAAGGCGCAGCCGGTCGAAGGCTGGGAAATCCGTGCACTGGACTTCGACGCGGACGGCACGCTGCCGCCGCTGGCGTTCAAGAAGGGTCGCGGGAAGGGCGCGGCGTTCTGGCGCGGCGGCTTCGATGCCGCGCGCACGGACGACACGTTCCTCGACATGTCCGCATGGGGGCAGGGCATCGTCTGGGTCAACGGCCGTTGCCTGGGGCGCTTCTGGAGCATCGGGCCCACGCAGACGATGTATCTGCCGGGGCCGTGGCTGCGCAAGGGACGCAACGAGGTCGTCGTGCTGGACCTGACCGGGCCGGATGTGCCGCGCATCGCCGGCCTGGCCGCACCCGTTCTGGACCGGTTGCGCCGCGAGCGCGACCTGGCGCGGCCGGCGCCCACGGCGCGCCTGCGCCTGGACGGCGTTACGCCCGTGCACGCGGGCGCGTTCGCGCCGGGCTCGCAGACGCAGGATGTGCGCTTCGACGCGCCGGCCACGGGCCGCCAGTTCTGCATCGAGGCACTGGACGCTTTCGACGGCAAGCCTTACGCTGCCATCGCCGAGCTGGCGCTGCTGGACAGGGACGGCAAGGCGCTCGACCAGTCCAACTGGACCATCGCCTGGGTCGACAGCGAGGAAGCGGACAAGGAAGACGGTGGCGCGCTGAACGCCATCAATGGCCAGAACAGCGATTACTGGATCACGGCGGACAAGGGCGGCGGCTACCCCCACCGCCTCGTGATCGACCTGGGAACGCGGGCCGATGTCGCGGGACTGCGCTATGTGCCGCGCCAGGGGCCGGACGGCGTCGCGGGACGCATCCGCCGCTACCGCATCTACGTGGGCACGGCGCTGGTGACCGACCAACAATAAAGGAGACATCATGAAAATCAGGACGAAGGTAGTGCTGGCGGCGGCCCTGGTGGCTGCCGCGTTTCACGCACGGGCGGACGACACGTTCCGTCCCGGCGCGCTGTGGCCCGACGACAAGGGCGTGCACATCAACGCGCACGGCGGCGGCATCCTCGAGCACCAGGGCGTGTATTACTGGTTCGGCGAGCACAAGGTCGCGGGCGAGGCGGGCAACAAGGCCCAGGTCGGGGTGCACGTCTATAGTTCGCGCAACCTGACCGACTGGCGCGACGAAGGCATCGCGCTGGCCGTCAGCGACGTGCCGGGCAGCGACATCGAGCGGGGTTCGATCATCGAACGGCCGAAGGTGATCCGCAATCCGAAGACGGGCAAGTTCGTGATGTGGTTCCACCTGGAGCTGAAAGGCAAGCGTTACGACGCGGCGCGCGCCGGCGTGGCCGTGGCCGACAAGGTGACGGGGCCGTATGTCTTCCAGGGTTCGTTCCGTCCCGACGCCGGCGCCTGGCCGGAAGACAAGGATCCCGCCACCTCGTTCCTCGCGCGCGACCACGCCGGCGGCCAGATGGCGCGCGACATGACGTTGTTCGTGGATGACGACGGCGCCGCCTACGACCTCTACGCGTCGGAGGAAAACCACATGATGCACGTGTCGCGCCTTTCCGACGACTACCTGCGCAGCGCCGGGCGGTACGCACGCGTGCTGGCGGGCGGCGACGACGAAGCCCCGGCCATCTTCAAGCAGGGCGGCAAATACTATCTCGTGACGTCGGGCCTGAGCGGCTGGGCACCGAACGCGGCCAAGTCGTACGTGGCGGATCACATCCTCGGTCCGTGGAAGGCGCTCGGCAATCCCGTGCGCGGCACGCCGGAGCAACAGAAGATCACGTTCGGCGGCCAGTCGACCTACGCGCTGACGTTGCGCCGCAACGGCTGTACGCGGCACATCCTGATGTTCGACGTCTGGCGCCCGAAGGATGCCATCGACGGCCGCTACGTCTGGCTGCCCGTCGAATGGGAGGGCGACAAGCCCGTCGTGCGCTGGCGCGACAGCTGGACGCTGGGCGACCTGGACAAGCTGCCGTGCGACGGACCCGGATCCGCGGGGGCCAAGTGAAGAACGCAGCCGGCGAATCGGGCACGAACGAGCGCAGTACGGGCGGCGGGGGCGGCGCGACGGTCTGGGACGTCGCCGCGCACGCCGGGGTGTCGGCCATGACGGTGTCGCGTGTCATCAACGGCAACCCCAGCGTCAGCGCCAGGAACCGCGAAAAAGTCCTGCGCGCGATCGATGAACTCAATTACCAGGTGAACGTGGCGGCGCGCGCGGCGCGTATCGGCACCCTGCGCGTCGGCCTCCTGTACAGCAACCCGAGTGCCGCGTTCCTGAGCGCCTTGCTCGTCGGCGCCCTCGGCGAATGCGGCCGGACGGGCGCGCACCTGCTCCTCGAGCACTGCGACGACCTGCGCAGCCAGCGCAAGGCGATCGACCGCCTGATCGACGACGGCGCCGACGGCATCCTCGTGCCGCCGCCGCTGTGCGACAACAGGGCGGCCCTCAAGCAGTTGACGGAACTCGGCATCCCGTCCGTGGCGGTGGCGACGGGGCGGCCGTCGGCGCAGATGTCGGCCGTGCGCATCGACGACTACGCGGGTGCGCTGACGATGACGCAGCACCTGCTGGCGCTGGGCCACCGGGACATCGGCTTCATCAAGGGCGATCCGGAGCACACGCCGGCCCAGCTGCGCTACCAGGCGTTCCTCGATGCCATGCGCGAGGCCGGCCTCGAGGTGCGCGCCGAGCGGGTGGCGCAGGGCATGTTCACGTACCGCTCCGGCCTCGTGGCGGCGCGCGAGCTGCTGGACCGCCCGACGCGGCCCACCGCGATTTTCGCCAGCAACGACGACATGGCGGCCGCCGTCATCGCCGTGGCGCACGGGTTGCATCTGCAGGTTCCGTCCGACCTGACCGTCTGCGGCTTCGACGACACGCCCGTCGCCACGACCGTGTGGCCGGAACTGACGACCATTCACCAGCCGATCACGGAAATGGCACGCAGCGCCGTGGCGCTGCTGGTCGAGCACATCCGCACGCAACGCACGGGGCACGCCTGCGAGCCCCGGCACCTCCTGATGCCTTACACGCTCGTTGTGCGCGAATCCACTTCCGGTACCGATTGATCACCGGGTAGGGTGGGCACCCCTGTGCCCACGCGTGACGTATGCGGCCTGTTGGCGTTACGCGTGGGCACGTTTCATTGGATTGATGCCCCCGGCATCAATCCCCCCCGGCCTCAAATGCCCACCCTACGGCATCGACGCGGTTTCAGTCCGTTCGTTTTTTCATCACTTCGTGGCGGGACGCAGCCACAGCGCCTGGCCGCCCGAGGCCGGCAGGTCGAGCTCCAGCACCGTCCCCGCATCCACCGCGCGCTCGCGGATGCCCACGTGCGTCGCCGTCGTCGCGGCGGGATCGTCCGCATAGATCGTCGCCTCGTAGCGCTGACCCGGCGGCAGGAAGTCCAGGCGCACCTTCACGCGGCGCGCCTCGTTGTTCGTGATGCTGCCCACGAACCATTCGGCGCCAGCGCGGCGGGCGATCGTCACGTCGCGGCCCGGTGCGCCGTCCAGCACGCGCGTCTCGTCCCACGTGGTCGGGATGCGGTCCCAGAACCCCAGTTCCGGCTCGTCGTGCGAGCGCTCCGGCCGGTCGTACCAGTACAGGGTCTGCAACGGGCTGTAGTAGACGACGGCCAGTGCGAGCTGGTGCGCGTGCGTGGTCTTGATGCGCGGGTCGTAGTAGCAGATCGTGTAGTCGGCGGCGCCGGCGAGGAAGCGCACGAAGGGCAGCACGGTGTTGTGGGTCGCGTCGGGCATTTCCTCGTTGCCGCGGATGCCTTCCGCCGTCATCAGGTTGGGCCAGGTGCGCTGTTCGCCGGTGGGACGCCAGTCGTCGTGGATGTTGACCATGATGTGGGCGGCGGCGGCCTGCTGGATGGTCTTTTCGACCCAGGTCGTCCAGCGGTGCGAGCCCACCTGCACATAGCCGAACTTCACGCCCTTGACGCCCCAGTCGCGGTAGGTCTGGAACAGCGTGTCGGACTGCGCGAGCAGGCCCTGCTGGTTCACGTACAGCCATACGCCGATGCCCTTGTCCTTCGCGTAGGCGATGATGCCGGGGAGGTCGAAGTCGGGAATCGCGACCTTGGTCGCGTCCGCGTCGAACGAGAACGCGTTGCCGTACCACTTGAAGTCGAACAGCACGTACTGCAGGTGGTGGCGGGCGGCGAAGTCGATGTTGGCCTTCGCGTCCTTCGTCGTCAGCGACATCACGCGCATGATCTTGCCCGGCTTGATCCAGGACGAGTCGGCGATGCGCGACGGATCGTTCAGGTTCAGGATGAAATGGTCGTTCTCGATCAGCTGGCCGGGACGGCGCGCGATCATGATGCCGCGCCACGGCGTGGCGAACGGCGAGATCAGGTCGGCCGGATCGTGCATCGCGGTGACGATCGTGTCGGGCTTGTCGGCGCTCAGCCTGAACTTGGTGCGGGCGTAATCGACCATGCGCGCTTCCAGCAGCGCGACGGAGAGGCCATTCGGCAGTTCCAGCGTGAGCGGGCGCTCGGCCTGGTCCGGCCAGTCGCGCAGCGGCAGCAGCTTGTACGGACCCTGGGCCCAGCCGTGGAACCAGGCGCGCGTGCCGGCGGGGAGGGCGAATTCCACGTCTTCGCCGACCACGCGGTAATACGTGCCTTTTTCGTTCTCGGGGAACGCGAAGCGCAGGGCGACGCCCTCGTCGTAGGCGCGCACTTCGACGGACAGCTTGTACATCGGGTTGTCGTCCTTGACCAGGTCGACGGTCAGTGCTTCGTAGTGGTCGCGGATGCGTGCGCGCTCGCCCGTGACGGGCGTCCACGTGCTGTCGTGGCTGGCGCGGCGCACGCCCGTCACGCGCAGATTCTCGAACCAGCGCGCGTGATGGTCGACCGGCAGCGCCATCGCGTTTTCGGACAGGTGGTTGTCGAGCCGCAGTTCCAGCAGCGATTCGCGGATGACGGGCTCGCCGTCGAAGCGCACGTTGTAGTACAGTGCATGCTTGCCGGCGGCGTCCGTCTTTTGCGTCAGCTCGAGGGCGATATGGCCGTCCGGCGAGGCGACGCGTTCGGCGAGGTCGGCCCCGGCCGCGTGGGCAAGGGAGGCGCCCAGCAGGCAGAGGGCGGCAAACAGGATACGCATGGGTCAGAATAAAGAGTTTGTTATCGATCACATGCTAGCAGATATCCTGAGGGGAAAGCAAACAATAACGGTGCGGATGGGGCTGGCGCCAGCCCCGGGGATCACGTCACGCGCCGGGCCAGAGGCCCAACCCGTTGCCGTCGCGGATTAGCGAGGTGGAAAACGGGAGGCTTACTGGATCAGCTTGCGGTCGCGCAGCCATTCCTCGGCGCGCTTCGGCCACAGCGACGCGGTACCCTGGCCGGCGCTCATGCCCATGCCGTGGCCACCGTGCTCGAACAAATACATTTCCGCCGGCACGTGGGCGCGGGTCAGGGCCTGGAAGAACAGGATGCTGTTGTCGACCGGGACCAGGCCGTCGTCCTGCGAGTGGACCAGCAGCGTCGGGGGCGTGCCGGGGCCGACCCGGGTCTCGACCGACATCTGCCTGACCTGCTCCGCGCTCGCGTTCGCGCCCAGCAGCGCGATGCGCGAGCCGGCGTGGGCGGTGGGCGGTGTCAGGGTGATGACCGGGTAGACCAGCATGGCGAAGTCGGGCCGGGCGCTGACCTCATCCAGCGCCGCGCCGGTGCGGCCGGACGGGTCGTCGAACAGCGTGGCCGCGCTGGCGGCCAGGTGGCCGCCGGCCGAACTGCCCATTACGCCGATGCGGTCGGGATCCACGCCGTATTCGGCGGCATGGGCGCGCACGGTGCGGATCGCGCGCAGCACGTCCTGCAGCGGGGCGGGGTGGCCGAAGTCGGACAGACGGTACTTGAGCACGAAGGCGGCGACGCCGAGACTGTTCAGCCATTGCGCGTACTGGCGGCCTTCGTGCGTGAACGACAGGAATTCGTAGCCGCCGCCGGGGCAGACGATGACCGCCGTCCGGGCCTGGCGGTCGGACGCGGTGGGGTACCAGGTCAGCGTCGGCTGGGAGACGTGGGTGATGTTGCCGCCGCCGTCCTCCCGTTCGGGCGCGACCCCGGCCTTCGGATTCGGGACACCCTCCGGCCACAGCGGGATCATGGTCGTCTGCGCCTGCGCTCCCGCGGCGACGAGGAAGAGGAGAGTCAAGAACAGCTTGCGCATGGGCGGGTCCGGATCGAATGTGTGGGATGCGATTGTGAGCACGGGGGAGGGCGCACGGCAATTGTGAAATCCGAGAGTGCGGCGAATGATTTTTGCCAACGTCGCCGGATACGGTAATTTCATGTCGACTCTTCGCGATTTTCGCTATTGCGGCGCCGTGGCGGGGCCCGGACAATGTTTCCTTTTGCCTTCGAGGATCAGCCGTGCGCCGTCTTGCGACAATGAAGAAAAAGTTAGTTCTGTTGTGCGCCGCAGCAATCAGCTGCGGCAGTGTGATGGCCGCCGAGCCATGGATGGATGCGAAGCTGGGCGCGGACGAGCGGGCCGGCCTGGTGCTGCGCGAGATGACGCTGGACGAAAAGCTGGCGCTCGTCTACGGCTACTTCGGTTCCGACAGTGACGACAAGAAGATGAAACGCCCGGAGCTGTCGCACAACCAGTCCGCCGGGTTCATCTACGGCGTACCACGGCTGCACATCCCGCACCTGTGGGAAACGGATGCCGGCCTCGGCGTGGCGAGCCAGGGCGGCCCGAACGTCCGGTTGGCGACGGCGCTGCCGTCCGGCCTGAACACGGCGGCCACGTGGGACGTGGCGACGGCCCATGCGGGCGGCGCCATGATCGGTGCCGAGGCGCGTGCCTATGGCTTCAACGTGCTGCTGGCGGGCGGCGTGAACCTGATGCGCGAGCCGCGCAACGGCCGCAATTTCGAATATGGCGGCGAGGATCCGCTGCTGGCCGGCCGCATCGTGGGCGCGCAGATCAAGGGCATCCAGTCGAATCACGTCGTCTCGACCTTGAAGCATTACGCGCTGAACGACCAGGAGACGAACCGCACCACCGTGAACGTCAAGATCGGCGACGCGGCGGCGCGCATGTCCGACCTGCTGGCGCTGCAGTTCGCACGCGAGGACGGCGATCCGGGCGCCGTGATGTGCTCCTATAACCGCGTGAACGGCGTGTACGCGTGCGAGAACGATTACCTGCTGAACGGCGTGCTGAAGGGCGACTGGGGCTTCAAGGGCTGGGTCATGTCGGACTGGGGTGCGGTGCACAGCACGATACCGGCTGCCAACGCGGGACTGGACCAGCAGTCGGGCATGCCGTTCGACCTGGCCAATTACTTCGGCCCGCCGCTGAAGGAAGCCGTGCTGAACGGCTGGGTGCCGCAGGCGCGCCTGGACGACATGGCACGCCGCATCCTGAGGTCGATGTTCGCTCACGGCGTCGTCGACCATCCGGTGGCGCCGGCGCCGGACACGATCGATTTCAAGGCGCACGCCGCCGTGTCGCAGAAGGATGCGCAGGAAGGCATGGTGCTGCTGAAGAACGACGGGCACGTGCTGCCGCTGAAGAAGAGCGCGAAGCGCATCGTCGTGATCGGCGGCCACGCGGACAAGGGCGTGCTGGCGGGCGGCGGCTCGTCGCTCGTGTATCCGGTGGGCGGCAACGCCGTGCCGGGCATCGCGCCGACGACGTGGCCCGGTCCGGTGATGTATTACCCGTCGGCGCCGCTGGACGCCATCCGCCGCCATGCGCCCGGCGCGACGGTCGTCTACCACGACGGCGCCGATCCCGTGGCGGCCGCGACGCTGGCGCGCGATGCCGATGCCGTCGTCGTGTTCGCCACCCAGTGGGTCGGCGAAGGTGTGGACGCGCGCACCCTGGCGCTGCCGGACCGCCAGGATGCCCTGATCGCGGCCGTGGCGGCGGCCAATCCGAAAACGGCCGTCGTGCTGGAGACGGGCGGTCCCGTCACGATGCCCTGGCTGCCGCACGTGCCTGCCGTCCTCGAGGCCTGGTATCCCGGCACGAGCGGCGGCGAGGCCATCGCCGGCATCCTGTTCGGCGACGTGAACCCGTCCGGCCACCTGCCTGCGACGTTCCCGGCATCGGAAGCGCAGCTGCCCCGTCCGGTGATGGAACCGGAAGTCGAGAACCGGCGCTTCGACGTCGATTACCATGAAGGCGCAGCCGTCGGCTATAAATGGTTTGACCTGAAGGGCCTGAAGCCGCTGTTCCCGTTCGGTCATGGCCTGTCGTACACAGACTTCACCCTGTCCGGCCTGGCCGCCGGCGTGAGCGGCGGCACGCTGCAGGCCTCGTTCACCGTGAAAAACGTGGGCAAGGTCGCGGGCAAGGAGGTGGCCCAGATCTATGTGGCGCCCGTCGACGCCCAGTGGGAAGCGCCGAAGCGCCTGGCCGGGTTCCACAAGGTCGAGCTGAAGCCGGGCGCCAGTGCCACGGCGTCCGTGACGGTCGATCCGCGCCTGCTGGCCGTCTACGACGGGGCCACGAAGACGTGGAAGGTCGCGGCCGGCACCTACCGGGTGATCCTCGCTGCCAGCGCGCTGGACGACAAGGCCGTCGCGACGACCGTGCACCTGGACGCGGCTGTCTATGACGTGAACGGGAGGCTGGTCCCCCAGTGAGCGTCCCGCCGGCGGCAGCACGCCGCCGGCGCGTTGTATGTGCGCAACCGGATGCATTCCGAACGGCAAATTCGCGACCCGGAGTGGGTGGGCTGATATGATGCCAGTGACGTCCCCGATAGAGGTGACGCCGGAGACTCTCATCGCCATGCCCTATGCAACAGTTTTATAAAAAGGCGCTGTGCGCGTTCGTCCTCATCGTGCTCGCGGACGCGCTGCTGTCCGCGCTGCTCGTCGGCCGGAGCTACCTGGCCCTGCCGATCCTGGCGGGGCAGGACGGCGGCGTGCACTGGCAGCGCAGCCAGAACCTGGGTTCGATGAACCTGGATCCGTGGGTGATCCGCGTCGATCCGGCGCGTGGTGACCTGCTGCGTTTCGACCTCAACCTGCGCCCGGACGAGCCGGATCCGAAGGTCTCCGCCGACCTGCTGGCACGCGACGGCCAGGACCGGCTGGCACTGGTCGACCTGTCCGCCTACGACACCATCACGTTCCTCGCCCGCTGCAAGCCGGCGAACACGTTCATGTTCATCATGTCCCTGCCCATTGACCGCGTTTCGCAGCCGGGCAATTTCCTTAGCTATGCGCCGGCCATGACGAATTTCTCGTGCAACGAGGAAGGCGTGCCGGTCACCCTCGACCTGCGCCGGATGACGATTCCCAACTGGTGGTTCGACGCGTTCAAGGTCGACCTGTCGCACCAGGACTATGCGCTGGACCGCGTGGGGCGCTTCGCGATCGGCGTTACCCGCCAGAGTCCGCGCGGCACGGTCGCGCACGTCGAGATCGGCGGGATCACCGCGCGCGGCCGCGATTATCGCAATCTTGCCGCGCTGGCGCTGCTCGTGACGGGCAGCTGGATCGCCTACGGCGTCTGGTTCCTGCGCGCCCATGCGCGCGCGATGACCGCCAGCCTGAACACGCAAATGAAGAAGGACATGCCGCTCGTCGCCTACCGCCAGCTGACGCTCGAGCCGTATCGTGACAAGGAAAAGACGAAGCTGCTGCAGTACATCGCGACGCACTACATGGATCCCGAACTGGACCTGGACGGCGTCGTCGCCGCGACCGGCACCAACCGCACGAAGATCAACGACGTGCTGAAGTCGGAACTCGGCCTGACCTTCACCAGTTATTTGCACAAGCTGCGGCTGACGGAAGCGGCCCGGCTACTGACGGAAAACGTCGACGCGGCCGTCGCGGAGATCGCGTTCGCGATCGGCTACGCCAACGTCTCGTATTTCAACAAGCTGTTCAAGGAGGAGTACGGATGTACTCCGAAAGCCTTTCGCGCCCTTGCGGCGCAGGGCGAACAGCCGGCCAGTCCCGTCCAGGAAACGGCGACGCAGTAGGCCGGCGAACGGCCCTCATCCACACGACATCCCGCATCCGGGATCCGTGCCAGGCAGTTGCGTACTGTCCGGCGCGCGGTCCGCCACGCCTGGCGTCCCACCGCCTTCAGGCATCCCCATAAAAAAAATACATGCGAGAAACGTAGAGGAGATACCCATGAGAGAGTTTCAGAGAACGGCGATCGCCATCGGCGTCGCCCGCTTCGTCCTCGTGGCCGGCGGCGCGACGTGTGCACTGCACGCGCGCGGCCAGGAGACGAACCAGAAGGACGACCAGCCCCGTGTCGCCACCGTCGTGGTCGTGGGCCAGCGTGCCGCGCTGCAATCCGCCGTGGTGCGCAAGAAGAATGCGGACGAGGTGGTCGATTCCATTCTCGCCGAAGACATCGGCAAGCTGCCGGACAAGTCGGTGACGGAAGTGTTGCAGCGCGTGGTCGGCGTCACGATCGACCGCACGATGAACATCCCAGACCGGCTGCAAGGCGTCGGCGACGCCATCAACCACTTCGCTGCGGAAGGCACCGGGGTGTCGATCCGCGGCCTGTCGTATGTGCGTTCGGAACTGAACGGCCGCGATACGTTTTCCGCCAACGGCGGCCGCGCGCTGAGCTTCGAGGACGTGCCGCCCGAGCTGATGGCCGGCGTGGACGTGTACAAGAACCCGTCCGCCGAGCAGATCGAAGGCGGCATCGGCGGCCTCGTGAACCTGCGCACCGCGCTGCCATTCGATTTCAAGGGCAAAAAGGGCGCGGTGTCCGTGGAAGCGTCGCGCTCCGACCTGCGCGGCAAGACGGCGCCCTCGTTCTCCGGCCTGTTCTCGAACCGCTGGAAGACCGGTTTCGGCGAGATCGGCGCGTTGATCGACGTGGCCCATTCGCGCATCGACACGCGCAGCGACGGCGTCCAGATTTCGCCGTACATTCCGCGTACCGACGCCGTGATCGGCGACACGAGCGGCACCCGGCGCTGGCTCGTGAACGGCGGCAGCTGGACGACGAACAACTTCGAGCGCGAGCGCGACGGCCTGTACGGCGCCCTGCAGTGGAAGAAGGACAACCTGTCGTCGTCGCTGACCTATTTCCGCTCGAAGTACGACATGGACACGACGGAATACTCGGTGGCCGCAAACGGGAATCCGGCCACCATCACGGTCGATCCGGGCGCGTCGTTCAACGATCGCGGCGCGTTGCTGGTGGGGACGATCCGTGCGCCGCAGGATCCGGGTATCAGCTTCGGCGTGCAAAGCCGCAGCGCGGGCCGCAAGTCCGACACGCGCGACATCTCGTGGAACCTGCAGTGGCGCGCGAACGACCGCTGGACCTTCAGCGGCGACGTACAGCATACCCGCGCCACGACGTCCGGGTTCGACAACCTCGTGTCGCTGGGCGGCTGGATGCCGAAGGAGGGCCTGGACCTGCGCAACTCGCCGCCGACGCTGACCTTCGACGCCGCGGACCGAGCATTCGTGGCCGATCCGAATAACTATTACTGGAACTCCGCCCAGGAACACCGCGACGAGGCCATCTCCACGCAGAACGCGGTCCGCCTGGACGCGAAATACACGTTCGACAGCCCGGTGCTGAACGACGTGCGTTTCGGCGTGCGCTTCACGAACCGCGACGCCACCACGCTCGGGACGCACGGCAACAACCAGTGGCACGAGATCACGGCGCCGTGGGCCGTCGGCCACGACGGCTGGCAACCGTTCAGCCAGCTGGCCTACCTGAGCGATCCACGCTTTTCCGCGAACGCCGGGCCCCTGTCGTTCAACAACTTCTTCGGCGGCGGGACATTGACGCCGCCGTCGGTCGTCGCCAGCGATATCGCGCTGACGCATGGCGCGCCGCCGCCGGCCTTTTTCCAGCTGCACGAGATGGTGAAAGTGCTCTGCAACATGCCGTGCTCGGGCGACGCATTGTGGGAGTACGCGAAGTTCGGCGACCCCGAGAGCCGCAACGAGCAGCACGAGAAGACGAAGGCGGCCTACGCCCAGCTGCGGTTCAGCTACGACAAGTGGCGCTACCCGGTGGACGGCAACGTGGGCCTGCGCGTCGTGCGCACCGACATGTCGGCGAAGGGTTACCTGTTGTTCTCGCCGCCGAATGCCTCCAATATCCCCGGCGTGCCGCAGATCGCCGCGCTGTCCAGCCAGACCACCTTCGGCCACCGGTACACGAACGTCCTGCCCAGCCTGAACCTGCGCATGAAGGCCAGCGACGAGCTGCAGTTCCGCGCCGCGTTCTCGAAAGGCATCGCGCGTCCGGAGTTCTACCAGATGCAGGCGTATACGACGCTGAGCCAGAACCTGCACACGCACACGGACCCGGTGACGAAGGCGGTAGTCCTCGACAGCATCGACTACACCGGTAATGGACTCGGCAACCCGCTGCTCAAGCCCACGCGCTCGACGAACTTCGACCTGACGGCCGAGTACTATTTCGGCCGCGGCAACCAGCTCACGCTGGCGTTGTTCAACAAGCGCCTGTCGGACATCATCATCGGCAAGACCTCGTTCGTCACGCTCAACGATTCGACCGGCCAGGGGCACGACTTCGCGGTCACGTCGCCCGTCAACGGCGCGACCGGCCGTGCCACCGGGGCCGAGATCGGCTACCAGCAATACTTCGACAAGCTGCCGGGCATCCTGTCGGGCCTCGGGGTGGCCGCCAACTACACCTATATCGACAGCCACCAGGACCTGGGCAAGCCGCTGGTGCAGGTCTGGTGCACGCCGCAGGACACGAATGCGCTCATCGCCCGCGACCTGTCCGGTTGCGACACGGATGGTCGCCTGCTCAATGGGAGTAACGTGCCGATGACGGGCCTGTCCAAGAATGCCTACAACCTGGCACTGTTGTACGACAAGGGCAAGGTGTCCGCGCGCCTGGCGTACAGCTGGCGGTCGAAATACCTGCAGGCGATCAACGCGTACGGCACGAACGGCGGCGACGGCATCGACGCGAATCCGGCCAGCCCCAGATTCGGCCAGCCGTTTTCGGTGCAGTACGCCTTGCCCACCTGGGGCGGGTCCTATGGCCAACTCGATGCGAGCCTGCAGTACAAGTTCACGGACAACCTGAACCTGTCGGTACAGGCCACGAACCTGAATAACGCGGTGTTCAGGCAGTACATGCAGCAGGGTATCGGCCTGATGGAGCGTGGCGCGTTCCACACGGGCCGTCGTTTCTCGGTCCGGTTGGGGTACACGTTCTGACCAACGCGTTGTGCCGGCAGTATGTTCAGTCGGGTATCGGCCTGATGGAACGTGGCGAGTTCTACACGGGCCGCCGTTTCACGGTCAGGATGGGTTACACTTTCTGATCGTCCGCCTGTAAGTACGCCTCCCGCGGGCCCGGCAGCCCTCGGGAGGCTTTTGTTTTTTCTGTCACTGGAGAAGTCATGTCCGAGAAGGCCATTCRTAAAATCGTCATCGTGGGCGGCGGCACCGCCGGCTGGATGACCGCCGCGCCGCTGGCGCTGAAGCTGGGCACGTCCTGCGAGATCGTGCTCGTCGAGTCGCCGGAGATCGGTACGGTCGGCGTGGGCGAATCGACGCTGCCCACGATCCTGTACTACAACCACGTGCTCGGCATCGACGCCGGGGAATTCGTCCGGCGCACGAAGGCGACGTTCAAGCTCGGCATCGACTTCCGCGACTGGGGCCATCTCGGCAACCGCTTCTTCCACGGCTTCGGCGACTTCGGTCCGCCCATCGAGAACCGTCCGGCCTTCATGTCGTGGCTGCGGCTCGCGCGCGCGTACAAGGACATGCCGTCGTACGAGGAATGGTCGATCTCGACGACGATGGCCCATGCGAACCGTTTCATTCCCCCGTACGGCGACCAGCCCGGCCCCACCAATGCGTACTCGTACGCCTTCCAGTTCGACGCGGGCCTGTATGCGCTGTACCTGCGTGAATACGCAATGGCGCGCGGTGTGCAGCGCATCGAGGGCACGGTCGGCGAAGTCGAGCAGCATCCGGAGACGGGCTTCATCACGGCCCTCAAGTTGCGCGACGGCCGKCGCGTCGAGGGCGACCTGTTCGTCGACTGCACGGGCTTCCGCGGCCTGCTGATCGAAGGCGTCTTCAAGTCCGGCTACGAGGACTGGAGCGCCATGCTGCCCTGTAACAGCGCGCAGGCCGTGCCGAGCGCGATGGCCGACCAGCTGACGCCGTACACGCGCTCGACGGCGAAAAGCGCCGGCTGGCAGTGGCGTATCCCGCTGCAGCACCGCACCGGTAACGGCCACGTGTACTGCGACGGATTCATGTCGGACGAGGAGGCGGGCCGCGTGCTGCTCGACGGCCTCGACACCGAGCCGCTCGACACGCCGCGCCAGCTGCGCTTCACGACGGGCCGCCGCCGCAAGCCGTGGATCAAGAACTGCGTGGCGATCGGCCTGTCGAGCGGCTTCCTGGAGCCGCTCGAATCGACCAGCATCAACATCATCGAACTGTCGGTCGGCTGGCTCGTCCAGTTCTTCCCGGACCGCGACTGCCGCCCCGAACTGGCCGACGAATTCAACCGCCTGGTCACGCAGCGCTACGAGTACGTGCGCGACTTCATCATCCTGCACTACAAGCTGACGAACCGCACCGATTCCGAGTTCTGGCGCTATTGCGCGAACATGCCGATCCCGGACACGCTGCAGCACCAGATCGACATGTTCCGCGCCACGAGCCATGTCGCCATCTACGATCTGCAGGGGTTCCAGCTCGATTCGCACGCGTCGATCCTGCTGGGCCATGGCATCCGCCCCGAGCGCGGCGACCAATTCATCGAACGCATGGACCTCGCGCGCCTGGCCGAGCATTTCCAGAAAGTGCATGCGACGATCCGGCAGGTCGTCGGCCAGATGCCGGACCATGCGGCGTTCCTGGCGCAGGTGACAGGGCCGGCGCAGAAATCGTAAGTCCCCGGCCTCTGAAGGCCACCTCGAAAGAATGCGGGGCCCTCGCGGCCTCCGCATCCCGCCTCCCGGCCACTCCGGCCAGCCTCCTTATTCTCATCTGATCGCGTCCGTGCTCAAGGGCCGTGCGCATGCCGCATCACTTTATTCACGATCCGTTAAGACAATAATCAAATGTATGTTTATATTTCCGTTGCATTAATACAACGTTAACTATATTAATTTGCGAAAAAGAAAATTTATGGGTTGTCGGGAAAATACCCCCTGAACAAAATGACACTACGGTGACGCATCTGTCGTCACCGTTGGTATCCAAAACATTGGAACGCGGAGACAGAGAGGAGAAATTAGTGAAGCAGTTTCAGAGAACAGCAATCGCCATGGGCGCCGCCCAGTTCGTGCTGATGGCCAGCGGGGCCATGTTCGCACAGGGCGCACGCGCCGACGACGCCGTGAAAAAGGACGACAGCACCACCACCGTCGTCGTCGTAGGCCAGCGCGCCGCGCTGGAATCGGCGGCGGCCCGCAAACGGAATGCGGACGAGATCGTCGATTCCATCGTCGCCGACGACATCGGCAAGCTGCCGGACAAGTCGGTCACCGAGGTGCTGCAGCGGGTCGTGGGCGTGACCATCGACCGCACGCTGAACCGCGTCGACCCGCAGCAGGGCGTGGGCGACGGCGTCAACCACTACGCCGCGGAAGGCACGGGCGTGTCGGTGCGCGGCCTGACCTATGTGCGTTCCGAACTGAACGGGCGCGACGCGTTTTCCGCCAACGGCGGCCGCTCGCTGAGCTTCGAGGACGTGCCGCCGGAACTGATGAGCGGCGTGGACGTGTACAAGAACCCGTCGGCCGAACAGATCGAAGGCGGCATCAGCGGCCTCGTGAACCTGCGCACCGCGCTGCCGTTCGACTTCAAGGGGGCCAAGGGTGCACTGTCGGTGGAGGCGAGCCGTTCGCAACTGCGTGGCAAGACGTCGCCCGGCGTGTCCGGCCTGCTGTCGAACCGCTGGAACACGGCCTTCGGCCAGTTCGGCGCCTTGATCGACGTGGCCCGTTCGCGCATCAATACGCGCAGCGACGGCATGCAGATTTCCCCGTACATCCCGCGCACCAACGCCGTGACGGGCGACACCAGCGGCGCGCTGCGCTGGATCTCGAACGGCAGCTACTGGACGTCGAACAATTTCGAACGCGAACGCGACGGCGTGTATGGCGCACTGCAGTGGAAAAAGGACAAGCTGTCGTCCTACCTGACCTTCTTCCGTTCGAAGTACGACATGAACACGACGGAATATGGCATGAACACGGGCACGGCGAACCCGTCCACCAGCATGCTTGACCCCGGCGCCACTTTCGCCGACAACGGGGCGCTGCTGACCGGCACGCTGCGTTCGCCGAACGAAACGGGGATCAGCCTGAGCAGCTCGTCGCGCGCAGCGGGCCGCAAGTCCGACACCCGCGACATCGCGTGGCATGCGGACTGGCGCGCGACCGACCAGTGGACGGTCAGCTCCGACCTGCAGCACACCCGCGCGACCACCACCGGCTACGACAACCTGATCGGCATGCAGGGCACCCTGCCGAAAATGACATGGGATCTCACCAAGTCGCCGGCGGAGCTGCATTTCGACGATGCGGACCGCGCCTTGCTGACGGATCCGAAGACCTATTACTGGGGCACCAGTCAGGAACACCGCGACCAGGCCGTCGGGACCATGAAAGCGGCGCGCCTGGATGCCAAGTTCACCTTCGACAGCCCGGTGCTGAACGACTTGCGGTTCGGCGTGCGCTTCACCGACCGCAAGGCCGACACGCGCTCGACGCACGGCAGCGAATGGACCGCGATCGCGCAGCCGTGGATGCAAGGCTGGGCGATCAATGGCTATCCTTACCTGAGCGACCCGCGTTTCTCGAAGCCGGTCGCGACGCTGGGTTTCCCGAACTTCTTCGGTGGCCAGATGAGCGCGCCGCCGCCGGTCATCATCGCCGATCCCAGCCTGCTCGTCCCGACCGCGAATAGTGCGCCAGCCGGCTTCGCCCTGGTCCATGGCTATACGGACCAGCTGTGCTCGAGCACTCCGTGCAGTTATACGTGGAATCCTGCGCCGTTCGGCGACGCCCAGGGCCTGAACCAGCAGCGCGAGCGCACCAAGGCCGCGTACAGCCAGCTGCGCTTCAACGTCGACACCCTGCGTTTCCCGATCGATGGCAACGTGGGCGTGCGCGTCGTGCGCACCAATATGGCAGCGACCGGCTACCTGCTCTACACGCAGCAGGATATTTCCAAGATCACTGGGGGGGGTGTACCGGCGTTCGCGAACCTGTCCGACAAGCGCGACTTCGACAACACGTACACCAACGTGCTGCCGAGCCTGAACTTGCGCATGAAGGTCAACGAGGGCTTGCAATTCCGCGGCGCGTATTCGAAAGGCATGACGCGTCCGGACTTCTACCAGCTGCAGGCCTATACGACGCTGAATGAGGATATCAAGACGAGCACCGACACGACGACGAACGTCACGACCCTCAAATCGATCGCCTTCACGGGCAACGGCAGGGGCAATCCGAACCTGAAGCCGACGACGTCGGACAACTTCGACGTCACGGCCGAATACTATTTCGGCCATGGCGGCTCGCTCACGCTGGCGGTGTTCAACAAGCGCATCAAGGACATCGTCATCGGCCAGACGGCGATCTACACGATGAACGACTTGACGGGCAAGCCCTACAACTTCAACGTCACCGGGCCGACGAACGGCGCCAAGGGCCGTGCCAACGGTGCGGAACTTGCGTACCAGCAGTATTTCGACATGCTGCCCGGCCTGTGGTCCGGTTTCGGCATCTCGGCGAACTACACCTACCTCGACAGCCGCCTGAACCTGAACGCGCCGCCGGGCGTGGTATGGTGCACGCCGAAGGACACGGCCGCCGCGAACACGGCGCGCGACCTGGCCGGTTGCGACACCGACGGCCGCATCCTGGGCGGGCTGCCGATGACCAACCTGTCGAAGAACGCCTACAACCTGGCGCTGCTGTACGACAAGGGTCCGGTGTCCGCGCGCCTGGCGTACAGCTGGCGTTCGAAATACCTGCAGGCGGTCAATGCGTACGGCACGAACGGCGGCGAGGGCATCGACGCCAATCCGGCGAGCCCGAACTTCGGCCAGGGCTACTCGGTCAACTACGCGCTGCCGACCTATGGCGGTGCGTACGGCCAGCTCGATGCGGGTTTCCACTACAAGTTCAACGACAACCTGAACCTGTCGGTGGAGGCATCGAACCTGACCAATGCCATCTACCGCCAGTACATGCAGCAGCATATCGGCCTGATGGAACGCGGTGCCTTCTACACCGGCCGCAGCTACTCGGTCCGGATGGGTTACTCGTTCTGATTGTCGCGTAGTATGTAGCACACCTCCCGCAAGCCAGGCCGGTTGCGGGAGGTTTTTGCGTTTTTGTCACTGGAGAGATCATGTCCGACAAGGCCATCCGTAAAATCGTCATCGTGGGCGGCGGTACTGCCGGCTGGATGACCGCCGCGCCACTGGCGCTCAAGCTGGGCACGGCGTGCGAGATCGTCCTCATCGAATCGCCCGAGATCGGCACCGTGGGCGTCGGCGAAGCCACGCTGCCCACCATCCGCTACTATAACCAGACACTCGGCCTGGACGCCGCCGACTTCGTCAAAAAGACGCAGGCGACGTTCAAGCTCGGCACCGAGTTTCGGGACTGGGGCCATGTCGGCAACCGGTTCTTCCACGCCTTCGGCAACTTCGGCCCAACCATCGAGGGCCGTCCCGCGTATATGTACTGGCTCCGCCTGAAGCGCGACAACCCGGATATGCCGTCGTACGAGGAATGGTCGACGGCCGATGCCATGTCGCGCGCGCACCGCTTCGTGCCGCCGTACGGCGACCAGCCGTCCGTCACCAATTCGTATTCCTACGGCTTCCAGTTCGACGCCAGCCTGTACGCGGCCTATCTGCGCGATTACGCGGTCGCGCGCGGCGTTACGCGCATCGAAGGCACCGTCGCCGACGTCGAGCAACATCCGGAAACCGGCTTCATCACTGCTGTCAAGCTGCGCGACGGCCGCCGCTTTGAAGGCGACCTGTTCGTCGATTGCACGGGCTTCCGTGCGCTGTTGCTCGAAGGCGTGTACAAGGCCGGCTACGAGGACTGGAGCGCGATGCTGCCCTGTAACAGCGCACAGGCCCTGCCATGCGCGAGCCCGGACGCACCGCTCACGCCCTATACGCGGTCCACGGCCCAGAGCGCGGGCTGGACCTGGCGCATTCCCCTGCAGCACCGCCTCGGCAATGGCTATGTCTATTGCGACGGCTTCACGACCGACGCGGAAGCGACGCGGGTGCTGGAGGGGGCGCTCGAAGGCGCCGCCCTCGACACGCCGCGCCAGCTGCGCTTCACGCCGGGCCGCCGGCGCAAGTCGTGGATCAAGAATTGCGTGGGCGTCGGCCTGTCCACGGGGTTCATCGAACCGCTCGAATCGACGAGCATCAACATGATCGAAATGACGGTCGGCTGGATCGTCCAGTTCTTCCCGGACCGTGACTGCCGCCCGGCGCTGGCCGACGAGTTCAACCGCCTTCTCTCGCTGCGCTATGAATACATACGCGATTTCATCATCCTGCACTACAAGCTGACGAACCGCGACGATTCCGAGTTCTGGCGCTATTGCAGGAGCATGCCGGTCCCGGACATCCTGCAACACCAGATCGACCTGTTCCGCGACTCGAGCCGCGTCGCGATCCTCGACCAGCAGGGGTTCCTGGAGGATTCGTGGGCGTCGATCCTGCTGGGACACGGGATTTTCCCGGAGAAGAACGACCCGTTCATCGACCTCATGGATGAAAGGTACCTGGTCGAGCACTTCCGCAAGATCCGCGATTCGATCCGCCGGGCGGTCGACGCGATGCCGGACCATGCGGCATTCGTCAACCACGTGGTGAGCGACGAACCGGCAGGCAAGCGCGCCGCCTGAAGGACTGGCTGCGTCTAACGAAAATATGAGTTCGGTTGGACAATTTCGTAATTGCGGGTGCCGGAGGCGACGGGCACTATTTCGTCGATTAACAAGAGCCGTCAGGTAACGGCCGCCTCCTATCTACCTTGGAAAGATTCCGATGAAACGACGTGAACTCTTGCAGCACATGGCGTCCGCGATCCCGGCGCTGGCGCTGTCCCCCTACGCCGGCGCGGCCACGGCGGCCGGCAACCGTGTTCCCATGGCCACCGGCCCGTTCGAACCGACCTGGCCGTCGCTGACCAAATACGAGACACCGGATTGGTTCCGTAACGCCAAGTTCGGCATCTGGGCGCACTGGGGCCCGCAATGCGAGCCGGAACATGGGGACTGGTACGCGCGCGGCATGTACGAGGAGGGCAGCGAGCACTATAAATACCACGTCGCCACGTACGGCCACCCGTCGAAATTCGGTTTCAAGGACATCATCCGCCGCTGGAAGGCCGAGCGCTGGAACCCGGACGACCTCGTGGGCCTGTACAAGAAGGCCGGCGCGAAATACTTCGTCGCGCTGGCCAACCACCACGACAACTTTGACCTGTACAACAGCCGCTACCAGCCCGAATGGAATTCGACGAAGCTGGGCCCGCGCAAGGACCTGATCAAGGGCTGGCACGACGCCGCCCGCAAGCACGGCCTGCGCTTCGGCGTCTCCGTGCACGCGGCCCACGCCTGGAACTGGTACGAGACGGCGCAGGGCGCCGACAAGACGGGCCCGTTGGCCGGCGTGCCGTACGACGGCCGCCTGACCAAGGCCGACGGCAAGGGCCAGTGGTGGAACGGTCACGATCCGCAGGCGCTGTATGCGCAGGCCCACCCGCTCAGCAAGGACGGCGGCAGCACCGACCAGCGCTGGGCCTGGGGCGGCGGCGTATATGCCCCGAGCAAGGCCTATGCGGACAAGCTGTACAACCGCACCGTCGACCTGATCGACAGCTATGACCCGGACCTCGTGTACTACGACGACACCGTGCTGCCGCTGTGGCCCGTCAGCGACGTCGGCTCGCAACTGCTGGCGCACATGTACAACCGCAGCGTCGCCAGGCGCGGCAAGGTGGACGTGGTCGTCAACGGCAAGATCCTCGACGACGTGCAACGCCATGCCATGGTGTGGGACATCGAGCGGGGCCAGAGCAACAAGATCGAACCCCTGCCGTGGCAGACCGATACCTGCATCGGCAGCTGGCACTATGACCGTCGCCTCTACGAGAATAAATGGTACAAGAGCGCGCAGACCGTCGTGCACACGCTGATCGACGTCGTCAGCAAGAACGGCAACCTGTTGCTGTCCGTGCCCGTGCGCGGCGACGGCACGATCGACGAGCAGGAACGCGCCATCGTCGAGGAAATCGGCCGCTGGATGGCCGTCAACGGCGAGGGCATCTACGACTCGCGTCCGTGGGCGACGTGCGGCGAGGGGCCGGTCTACGACGACGCGGCGGCGCCGCTGTCCGGTCCCGGCTTCAACGAAGGCAAGGGCAAGCCGTTCACCGCGGCGGACATCCGCTTCACCGCCGGCAAGGATGGCGTGTACGCGTTCGTGATGGGCTGGCCGGAAGACGGCAAGGTCAACATCAAGGCAATGCGCGCCGGCGGCGACTACCTCAAGAAACCGGTGGCCAGCGTCCAGCTGGTGGGCGGCGGCGCGCTCGCGTTCAGCCAGACTCCCGACGGCCTGCAGGTGACGCTGCCGAACCAGCGCCCGGCGCTGCCGTACGCGATCGCGCTGAAGGTGGCCTGATCCCCATCCATCCGCTACACTGATCCCTTTCGCCGCGCGCCCGTCCGGGTGCGCGGCACACTGTTTACCTCGCCGCGTCGCGTGCGCGGCCTGCAAGGAGCCCGACGCATGACCCGCAGATTCACCCCACTTTTCTTCGCCGCCGCGCTGTGCGCCGCCGGTGTCGCCCGCGCCCAGGATGTCGACGTGAGCGCCGACAAGGCGCGCGCCAACTTCGCGCGTCCCATCGTCCTCGCGGCGGATGACGTGCGCGCCTACGCGCCGCCGCCGGCCGGATTCGCCGATGCGAAGGCGGGTGTCGCGCACGGCAAGGTGGAAACGTTCACGTATCAATCGGCGGTCACCGGCGCGAAACGCGCCGCCAATGTCTATCTGCCGCCCGGCTACGATAAAGGACGGCGCTATCCCGTGCTGTTCCTGTTGCACGGCATCGGCGGCAACCAGGACGAGTGGCGCTGGTACGTGCGCGCCACCGAGGTGCTCGACAACCTGGCAGCAAGCGGCAAGGTCGTGCCGATGATCGTCGTGATGCCGAACGGCCGCGCGCTGGCGGACGACCGCTCGCCGCCGGAGGACAAGGTCTTTACGCCGGAAAACGCGGCCGGTTTCGCGCGTTTCGAGCGCGACCTGCTGGAGTCGCTGATTCCCGCCGTCGATGCCGCGTATCCGACGCAGGCCGACGCCGCGCACCGCGCGATCGGCGGCCTGTCGATGGGGGGCGGGCAGTCGCTGAACTTCGGCCTGGGGCATCCGCAGGCGTTCAACTGGGTGGCCGGTTTTTCGCCGGCGCCGAACACCGGGGATCCTGCGTTGCTGGCGAAGGAAGCCGCGCAGGCGCGCAGCCAGTTGAAACTGGTGTATCTGTCGTGCGGCAATCGCGACGGCCTGATCAACGTCGTGCAGGGCGTCCACCGCAAGCTGCGGGAGCAGGGCGTCGCCCACGTGTGGAACGTGGACGAGTATGGGCATGACCGCGACAGCTGGGCGGAAAACCTGTACCACTACGCCCAGCTGCTCTTCCGCTAAACAGACATTCGCGTGGGCGGAGGGCCGCCCACCCTACGCTTGTTCTCGTAGGGTGGGCACCCCGTGCCCACGCGAACGGCAATCTCAGTTTTCCTCGACGATGGCGAGATCCCACGGCGCCAGGTTGACCGCGTCATCCGCCTTCACCGCACGCGACGTCAGCAGGTCCGTGCCGGCCTTGTGGCGGTACGTGAACGTGACGGGCGAGCCCGAGTAGTTGAAGTAGTAGCGGATGGTCTTGCCGTAGCGGTTCACGCCGGTTCGCGTCTGGATGTGCGACGGCAGTTCCTGGTCCGGCCCGATCAGGCCACGCTCCTGCAGCACGGATTTCAACACCGCCTTCTGCAGGTTGTCGGACAAATACGTGCCTTCGTAGACGGCCTTGCCCGCGCCGAACCGGTTCGCCGTGATGGCGGGCCAGCGGCCGAAGAACGGGTGGTCGTACCAGGCCAGCGCCCTGGCCGTGTCCAGCTGCAGGAACTCGGCCCAGTACTGTACCTTGTTGTCCGCGCCGGTCTGGTACGGATCATCCTTCAGCTTGAGGGGCTGGGCCAGGTTCGAGAATTCCTGGTAGTGGAAGCCGAGCGCCTCGCGCAGCGGGCCGGGCGCCATCGTCCAGCGCACGGCCGCGTTCTCGTTCGCGAAGCCGCTCTTGAAGCCAATGACCACGTGACCGCCCTTGCGCACAAAGTCGGCGATGCGCTGCAGCAGGGCGTCGTCCGCGATGTACAGCGACGGCACGACGAGGACCTTGTACGCGGACAAATCCTTCGTGTCCGGGAACACGAAGTCGGTGCCGACGTTCAGGTCGTACAGCGCGCGGTGGATCTGGCGCACCTCCGAGGCATAGTCGGCGTTGCTGCCGGCCGAGCCCCATTGCGACTGCTTCGCGAACGGCATGTCGTTGATGGCGTTCAGCGAATCGCGGCTCCACAGGATGGCCACGTCGTTATGGATGCGCAGGTCGACGAGGCGCGGACCGATCTTCTGCAGTTCCTTGCCCGTGCGGCTCATTTCCGTGTACGCGCGATTCGGTTCCAGATCGTGCGACAGCACGCCTTTCCAGTACGTCTCCTGGTTCGCGTGGATCGACGCCCAGTGCCAGTACTCGACCATGTTGGCGCCGTTGGACAGGTGCGTGTAGACGTCTTCGCGGAACTGCCCGTCGTACGGCGGGTACTGGTACGAGGAGCTCCAGTCGGTCGTCTGCGCGTTCGTTTCCGTGACGAGGAAGTTGCCGCCCTTGAGCGAGCGCGTGAAGTCGGCCTCCAGCTTCTGGTTGGCACCGTTGTAATTGTCCTGCGTGCCCCAGTGGTAGATGTTCACGCCGGGAACGTCGAGCCCGCGCGCGACGGCTTCCTCGTTGACGTCGCCATGCAGCGCGCCGGCGAAATCGTGCGTGACGAACTGGCGCGGGCCCGCGCTTTCGCGGATGAGTTGCGCCTGCCAGTGCAGGAAGTCGGTGACGCGCATCTGGCTCCAGCGCGACCATTCAAGCTTGTAACCCGTGCTCTGGGCGCCGTCGGGGCGGGGCAGGTCTTCCCACGTGTGCAGGTTCTGGCCCCAGTAGTTCAGGAACCATGCCTTGCTGAGGTTTTCCGGCGTGCCGAATTTCTTTTCCAGGTAGTGCTGGAAGCGGATGAACACATCGTCGTTGGCGGCGCCGTAGCTGGCCGTCTCGTTGTCGACCTGCCAGCCGATGACGTTCGGATTGTCCTTGTAATGGGCGGCGATGCGGCGGATCAGGCGCTCGGCGTAGAAGCGGTAGGCCGGCGCATCGGTGTTCATGTTCTGGCGCATGCCGTAGGTGTTCTTCGCGCCATTGAACCTGGTGCCGAGGATTTCCGGATGCTGGTGCGCCATCCACGCCGGGACCGAATAGGTGGGCGTGCCCATGATGACCTTGATGCCGGCCTTGCCCATGGCCTCGACGACGCGGTCCATCCACGCATACTCGAAGCGGCCGTCTTCCGGCTCCCACAGGCTCCATGTGGATTCACCGAGGCGCACCACGTTGAAGCCGGCGGCCTTGATCATCTGGACGTCCTTGTCCAGCCGCTCGTAGGGCATGTATTCGTGATAGTACGCCGCGCCATACAGCACCGTGGGGAAATCCGGCTGCGCGGGCGCCGTCGCCGCCGCCGACGCGCAGGCCGCTGCGGCAAGCGCGCATCCGATGGCGTACGACAGGAGTCTCCGTCTGAACATCTTCTTGACCTCTTCTGGTGGATATATCTGGACAATCGATCATTGTGACCACCCGCCGCAGGCGAGCGCAATTACGAAAACCGCCAACGGCGGGAACGATTTGTGGCATGCGTCGCGCTGGGCAATTTCATGTGCCGTCTTGACGATTTTCACAATTGCGGCACTGCGGTGGGGCAACGACAATAGCGATCAACAGCCGATCATGAGTTGATCAACAACCGGTCAATAACCGGTCGATAACCGATCAATCACCGATCATTGCCACGTCGCCGACTGCGGTACCTGGCAGTGGCAGCACGACAGTATGCCTGAACGCAACAGCCGATGGCGACGAACCTGAGCGTGCCCCGTCGACGATGGCTGTACCGAATTTCCCACGAAGGGAAGCCGAACCACCGGGTTCGCCTTCCCGGGGCACCGAGTAGTCT
>NZ_JBFUDR010000020.1:0-37257 GCF_056404615.1 Massilia sp. P2_C2
GGGGAACGCTGGCACAACACGAACGTCACGCGTGGGCTCGGGGGAACGCTGGCACAACACGAACGTCACGCGTGGGCTCGGGGGAACGCTGGCACAACACGAACGTCACGCGTGGGCTCGGGGAGCCCACCCTACGGAAAAGTGAGCGTCAATAATGAAAAAGGGCCGGAGCCCGTGAGGGATCCGGCCCTTCTTGCGAACGAAGGAATTACGCCGCCAGCAGCTGGCGCAGCACGAACGGCAGGATGCCGCCATGCTTGTAGTAATCCACTTCGATCGGCGTATCGATGCGCAGCAGCACCGACGTTTCCCTGGTCGAGCCGTCGGCGCGGTGGATCACGAGGGTCGCCTGCATCTGCGGACGGATCTCGCCTTCCAGGCCCTTCAGGTCATAGGTCTCGTTGCCGGTAATGCCCAGGGTGTCGACGCTGTCGTCGCCCAGGAATTGCAGCGGCAGCACGCCCATGCCGACCAGGTTCGAACGGTGGATGCGCTCGAACGAACGGGCGATCACGGCCTTCACGCCCAGCAGCTGGGTGCCCTTGGCCGCCCAGTCGCGCGAGGAGCCGGTGCCGTACTCTTCGCCCGCGAAGATCATCGTCGGGGTGCCTTCCGCGATGTACTTCATGGCCGCGTCGTAGATCGACAGCTGTTCGCCGCCCGGCTGGTGGATGGTGATGCCGCCCTCGACCGCGGAACCGTCGGCCTTCGGCGGGATCATCCTGTTCTTGATGCGGACGTTCGCGAACGTACCGCGCATCATGATCTCGTGGTTGCCGCGGCGCGAGCCGTACGAGTTGAAGTCGGCCTTGATGACGCCGTGGTCCTTCAGCCATTTACCGGCCGGACCGTCTTCCTTGATCGAACCGGCCGGGGAGATGTGGTCGGTGGTGATCGAGTCGCCGAAGACGCCCAGCGCGCGCGCGCCCTGGACGCCTGCGGCGGCTGCTTTCGGGGTCATCTCGAAGTCGCTGAAGAACGGCGGCTCGGCGATGTAGGTCGACTCCGGCCAGTCGTAGACCTGGCCCGACACCGACGATACGGCTTCCCACAGTGCGCCCGGGTTGCCCTTGACGTCCGCGTAGTTGGACTTGAAGACGTCCGAGTTCATCGCGTACTTCATCAGGTCGTGGATCTCCTGCGAGGTCGGCCAGATGTCGCCCAGGTAGACGTCGACGCCGTCCTGGCCCTTGCCGACCGGTTCCGTCATCAGGTCGCGCGTGACGTTGCCGGCGATCGCATAGGCGACGACCAGCGGCGGCGAGGCCAGGAAGTTGGAGCGGATGTTCGGGTGGATGCGCGCCTCGAAGTTACGGTTGCCCGACAGGACGGCGGCGGCGATGATGTCGTTCGACGTGATCGCGGCGTTCAGTTCCGGCGTCAGGTCGCCCGCGTTGCCGATGCAGGTGGTGCAGCCGTACGCCGTCAGGCCGAAGCCCAGCTGGGTCAGGTAAGGCAGCAGGCCGGTCGCTTCCAGGTAGTTGGTGACGACGCGCGAGCCCGGGGCCAGCGAGGTCTTGATGTGCGGCGCGACCGTGAGGCCTTTCTCGACGGCCTTCTTGGCCAGCAGGCCGGCGGCCAGCAGCACGCTCGGGTTCGACGTGTTGGTGCACGACGTGATGGCGGCGATCAGCACGTCGCCGTTCTTCACGCGCAGGCCATTGGTCGTTTCGTAGACCTTCGACAGGTCGTCCGGCGACTTGTTGAAGCCGTTTTCGCTCGTCGGCTTGGAGAACAGGTCGGAGAAGTTGGCCTTCACGTTGCCCAGCTCGATACGGTCCTGCGGACGCTTCGGACCGGCCAGCGACGGGGTGACGGTCGACAGGTCCAGGTGCAGCACGCGGGTGTAGTCGATCTCGCCTACGTGCGGGATGCCGAACAGTTGCTGGGACTTGAAGTAGTTTTCGAAGGCGGCCAGTTCTTCCTCGGTGCGGCCGGTGCCGCGGAGGTACTCGACGGTCTTGTCGTCGACCGGGAAGAAGCCCATCGTCGCGCCGTATTCCGGCGCCATGTTGCCGATGGTGGCGCGGTCGGTGGTCGACAGCGTGGCCGTGCCTTCGCCGAAGAATTCCACGAACTTGCCGACGACCTTCTCCTTGCGCAGCATTTCGGTGATGGTCAGGACCAGGTCGGTCGCGGTGCAGCCTTCGCGCAGCACGCCGGTCAGGTTGACGCCGATGACGTCCGGGGTCAGGAAGTACACCGGCTGGCCCAGCATGCCGGCTTCCGCTTCGATGCCGCCTACGCCCCAGCCGACGACACCGACGCCGTTGATCATGGTGGTGTGCGAGTCGGTGCCGACCAGCGTGTCCGGGTAGTACATGGAGCCGTTCTTCATCACGCCGCGGGCCAGGTACTCCAGGTTCACCTGGTGCACGATGCCGAAGCCCGGGGGCACGACGCCGAACGTGTCGAATGCCTGCATGCCCCACTTCATGAACTGGTAGCGCTCGTTATTGCGCTGGAACTCGATCTTCATGTTCAGGTCGAGCGCGTCCGGGGTGCGGAAGTGGTCGATGGTGACCGAGTGGTCGACGACCAGGTCCACCGGGACGAGCGGCTCGATCTTCTTCGGATCGGCGCCGGTCTTGGCGGCCACGTTGCGCATCGCAGCCAGGTCGGCCAGCAGCGGCACGCCGGTGAAGTCCTGCAGGACGACGCGGGCGACGACGAACGGAATCTCTTCGGTGCGGGCGGCGGTCGGACCCCAGTTCGCCAGCTGGCGGACGTGCTCTTCGGTCACCTTCTTGCCGTCGCAGTTGCGCAGCACGGATTCGAGGACGATGCGGATCGACACCGGCAGGCGCGACAGGTTCACACCCAGCGCTTCGCCCAGTGCCGGCAACGAGTGGAACTGGCCGGTCTGGCCCGCCGCGAGCGGGAATTCCTTGAGCGTGTTAAAGGTATTGCGAGACATATGCTCTCCTGTTTAAAAAGGATTTTGTTGTTACATACAACTCGTCAGCAATGCCAGTCGGCATCAGCTTTTCTTTTCGTCAGGCGCGGCAGCCACGACCGGCTTGGCCTGTTCGGCATCCTTGCATTCGTTGGCGAGCTGGCGGTTCTGCTTCGAATCGAGCAGGATACCCTTCGACGGGATACCGATCCAGACGAGGCCGAGCTTCGCGTTCTCGTAGCGTTTCGCGCCCGTGGTCGTGCCGACCTTGTCCATGAGGCGCAGGCGGTTCTGCCAGCGCAGGACGATGTGGCTGTCGTCCATCAGGTTGCGGTAGATGGTGACCTTGTTGTTCAGCTCGCAGGAGTATTCGGCCATCGTCGTGTCGGTGAGGTCCGGTACCGGCTCGTCGTCCACGATTTCCTGCTTCGGCGCTTCCTTCTTCGCCTTCTTGTGCTTGGGGGATTTTGCTTTTTCCTTCGGGACCTTGGTGGCCTTGGGACGGGCTTCCTTGGGGGAAGCGGATGCCGGCGCGCAAAGACCGGCAGCCGCGAGCGCGAGAGCGCTGGCGGCGAGCATGTGTTTCAGAGTGATGGCCATCAGATGGATTCCGGTTGATTGACGAGTGCCGCCGCGGCATCCGGCAGCGCAAGGCCGGCCAGCTTCGCGCGCTGCAACACCGTCCAATAATATCGGTAGCTGGCACGGTCGTGCAAGCGGCCACCGTGGGCAATCGGACCCCAATCCTTCGCCATCGCCGCGAGCAGGATATTCGTCGCCTCGTTCACCTCCGCCAGGCGCGGCGTGAAGGCCTTGACGATCGGCTTGATCTGGTCGGGGTGGATGCTCCACATGCGCGTGAATCCGAATTCGGCGGCGGCACGCTGGGCATCGTTGGCGACGACCGCACTGTCCTTGATCTCGGTCGTCACATTATGCGAAGGGACTTTGTCATGCGCATGACATGCCGCAACCATCTCCAGTTTCGCCCGGACGACGAGGGGATGGGTAAATTGACCCGGYGTACGCATCGCGGCGGCCGGAATCGCGCCGTAATGTGCCGAGACGAAATCCATGATGCCGAACGACAGGCTTTCGACCTGGGGCAGGGCGGCGATGGCGTACACGTCGTGCAGGGCGCCGTGCGTTTCGATCAGGACGTGCAGCGGGAGGAAGTGCCGCCCCGCCCTGGCCGCCGCCTGGTTGACGACGTCCTGCGCGCGCAGGACGTCTTCCAGGCTGTCCGGCTTGGGCAGCACGACGTAGGCGAGCTTTTGCGCGGCGGCGCCCACGATGACCCCGACGTCCTGCGTAAAGTACGGGCTCGTGACGTCGTGCAGGCGCGCGCCGATGCGGTTGAAGCGGTTGTCGGCGCCATTGACGAGCGTCGCCACCAGCTCGGCGTGGGCGCGCTCGTTGCCGGCGCTGGCGCCGTCTTCGCAGTCGAAGGTGATGTCGAACAGGGCACCAAGCTCTTGTTGCAGGGCCATCGATTTGCGCATCAGCTTCTCGCTGCCGGCATAGTGGTCGCAGGCAGGGAGCAGCAGCGGCTGGCGTTGGCCCTGGAATAAAACCTCGGAAGGATGCATTGTGTGATCCTGGCAGATTACATTGTAGGGCGGGCATGTCATGTCGGGGGCATGAAATACGGGCCCACGCGAACGTCAACGCATCGCAAACGTCACGCGTGGGCTCCCCGAGCCCACCAAACGTATGCGTTACCGGATTACTTGCCCAGCAGGTGAGCGACGCCGGCGCGCTCTTCGCTCAGTTCGTTCAGCGTCAGGTTGATGCGTTCCTGCGAGAACTGGTCGATTTCCAGGCCCTGGACGATCTTGTACTCGCCGTTTTCGGTGGTCACCGGGTAGCCGAAGACGATGCCTTCCGGAATGCCGTACGAACCGTCCGACGGCACGCCCATCGTGGTCCACTTGCCGTTGGTGCCCAGCAGCCAGTCATGCACATGGTCGATGGCGGCGTTGGCGGCCGAGGCTGCCGACGATGCGCCGCGGGCGTCAATGATGGCGGCGCCGCGCTTGCCGACGGTCGGCAGGAACGTGTTGGCGTTCCATTCCTGGTCGTTGATCAGGTCCTTGACCGACTTGCCGTCGACCGTGGCGAAACGGTAGTCGGCGTACATGGTCGGCGAGTGGTTGCCCCAGACGACCATCTTCTCGATGTCGCCGACGGCCTTGCCGGTTTTGGCGGCAACTTGCGACAGGGCGCGGTTGTGGTCCAGGCGCAGCATGGCGGTGAAGTTCTTGGCCGGCAGATTCGGGGCCGATTTCATCGCGATGTGGGCGTTGGTGTTGGCCGGGTTGCCGACGACCAGCACTTTGACGTCACGCGAGGCGACGGCGTCCAGCGCCTTGCCCTGCACCGTGAAGATCTGGGCGTTGGCTTCCAGCAGGTCTTTACGTTCCATGCCCGGGCCACGCGGACGGGCGCCGACCAGCAGGGCGACGTCAACATCCTTGAAGGCGGTCATCGGATCGCTGTGGGCGGACATGCCGGCCAGCAGCGGGAATGCGCAGTCTTCCAGTTCCATCATGACGCCTTTCAGCGCCTTCTGTGCCTTTTCGTTGTCGATTTCGAGCAGCTGCAGAATGACCGGCTGGTCCTTGCCCAGCATGTCGCCGTTGGCGATGCGGAACAGCAGGGAATAGCCGATCTGGCCGGCCGCGCCGGTGACGGCAACGCGCTTAGGGGTTTTAGCCATGATGAATCTCCAAAGTTTGGGAATGAAAACGGGGCGACGCCGAGGATACGCCTGTTTGGGAAAACCGCAATGATACCAAAAGCGCCATCCCCTGGCGGGCGTGCGACGCATCGCCGACAAGGGGCGCCCACGCTCGATCGATCGCGAGTGTAGTCTCGCCATATTCCATCTGTCAATTCATATCATATGTCTTATATAAGACACATAATCTTGGCATCTTCGCACTGGACGCAGGGTGGGATTTATGAAAAAATCGCGGTCTATGAACCAAGCCTCGTCCAATCCGAACAGCAATGGCGCCTCGAATACAGGCGCCGGCGGCGCTGTCGACGGCGCGGCGCCGTCCCAGGCTGGCATGTCCCCCACGGGCACGTCCCCCACGGGCACGTCCCCCACGGGCACGTCCCCCACATTTTCTCCACTTTACCAGCAGATCAAGGGTCTCATCACGCAGAGCCTGCAGTCCGGTGAATGGAAACCGGGCGAACTGATCCCCAGCGAAGTCGAACTGGCGTCCCGTTACAAGGTCAGCCAGGGCACCGTACGCAAGGCCATCGACGAGCTCGCCGCCGAGCACCTCGTCGTGCGCCGCCAGGGCAAGGGCACGTTCGTTGCCACCCATAACGAGGCGCGTGCCCACTTCCGCTTCCTCAAGCTGATGCCCGACGAGGGCGTCCCCCAGCATTTCGATCACGAATACCTCGAGGTCAAGCGCATCCGTGCGCCGGCCGAGGTGGCGCGCCTGCTCGACCTGAAGTCCGGCGACGCCGTCGTCTATATCAAGCGCCTGATGAGCGATGGCGGCACGCCCACGATCCTCGAGGAACTGTGGCTGCCGGGGCAGTTGTTCAAGGGACTGACGGCGGAACGCCTGGCGGAGTACAAGGGTCCGATGTATGGCCTGTTCGAATCCGAATTCGGCACGCGCATGATCCGCGCGTCGGAAAAAATCCGGGCGGTGGCGGCGGATGCGCCAACGGCACAGGCGCTGAAAGTGGCGGAAGGAACGCCGCTGCTGTGCGCGGATCGGGTGTCGTATACGTATGGAGATAAAGCTGTGGAATTGCGTCGCGGATTGTATCTGACAGCGAAGCATCATTACCAGAACGAATTGTCCTGAAACGTGTTTGTGCCGGCTCCTTGCTGGTGCATGAATCGTTGGCAGCGATTACAATGCGTTGGTTTTGGGCAAGCGTCGGAAGGCCAAAACCAGAACCGGTTCAATATATAAAATCAGTCAGTTTTAAGGGAGGTGTTCCATGTCCGAAGCCGTGAAAAACGTGCAAAAAAGAGGGCAGCCGATCCGTAATGTGAGCATTACGGACATCACGATGAATTACAAGCAGCCGCCGTCGGCGATCGTCTCGATCCTGCACCGCATCAGCGGCTTCGTGCTGTTCCTGTTCCTGCCGTTCCTGCTGTACCTGTTCGAACAGAGCCTCCGTTCCGAGATCTCGTTCGCCCACTTCGCGGGCATCGTCAGCCACCCGTTCACGAAGATCGTCATCCTGGGCCTGTCCTGGGGCTACCTGCACCATTTCTGCGCCGGTATCCGCCACCTGTTCATGGACAACCACATGGCCCTGGACAAGGACGCCTCGCAGCGCACCGCCCGCTACGTGCTGGCCGTCAGCCTCGCCCTGACCGTGCTGGTCGCTCTCAAACTGTTCGGAGTGTTTTAATCATGACTACCCCCAAGAACATCGGACAGCGCCGCCTCGTCGTCGGCGCGCACTACGGCATGCGCGACTGGCTGGCGCAGCGCGTGACGGCCATCGTGATGGTCGTCTTCACCGTCATCCTGCTGGTCTCGTTCCTGACCGGCCAGAACTTCACCTACGAAGGCTGGGCCGGCCTGTTCGCCCGCCAGTGGTTCAAGCTCTTCACGATGGTCACGTTCTTCGGCCTGTTCTACCACGTGTGGGTCGGTATCCGTGACATCTGGATGGACTACGTCAAACCGGTCGGCATCCGCCTGACCCTGCAGATCGCCACGGTGCTCTGGCTGCTCGCCTGCGCCGCCTGGACTGTGCAAATTCTCTGGAGCGTGTAATCGTGGCAGCAATCAACACCAACATCCCTGTCCGCCATTTCGACGTCGTCATCGTCGGCGCCGGCGGTTCCGGCCTGCGCGCGGCGCTGCAATTGTCYGAAGCCGGCCTGAACGTGGCCGTGCTGTCGAAAGTCTTCCCGACCCGTTCCCACACCGTCGCCGCACAGGGCGGCATCGGTGCCTCGCTGGGCAACATGAGCGAGGACGACTGGTACTGGCACATGTTCGACACCGTCAAGGGTTCGGACTACCTGGGCGACCAGGACGCCATCGAATTCATGTGCCGCGAAGCCCCGAAGGTCGTGTACGAGCTGGAGCACTTCGGCATGCCGTTCGACCGCAACCCGGACGGCACGATCTACCAGCGTCCGTTCGGCGGCCACACCGCGAACTTCGGCGARAAGCCGGTGCAGCGCGCCTGCGCCGCCGCCGACCGTACCGGCCACGCGCTGCTGCACACGCTGTATCAACGTAACGTCCGYTCGCGCACGCACTTCTTCGTCGAGTGGCAGGCGCTGGACCTCGTGCGCAATTCGGATGGCGACGTGCTCGGCGTCGTCGCGCTGGAAATGGAAACGGGCGACGTCATGATGCTGCAGGCGAAAACGACCGTGTTCGCCACGGGCGGCGCCGGYCGTATCTTCGCCGCGTCGACCAATGCCTTCATCAACACCGGCGACGGCCTGGGCATGGCGGCGCGTGCCGGCATCCCGCTGCAGGACATGGAGTTCTGGCAGTTCCACCCGACCGGCGTGGCCGGCGCGGGCGTGCTGATCACGGAAGGCGTGCGCGGCGAGGGCGGTATCCTCATCAACAGCAACGGCGAACGCTTCATGGAGCGCTACGCCCCGACGCTGAAAGACCTGGCGCCGCGCGACTTCGTGTCGCGCTCGATGGACCAGGAGATCAAGGAAGGCCGCGGCGTCGGCCCGAACAAGGACCACGTGCTGCTGGACCTGCGCCACATCGGTGCCGATACGATCCGCAAGCGCCTGCCGTCGATTCTCGAAATCGGCCACAAGTTCGCCAACGTCGACGCGACCAAGGAACCGATCCCGGTCGTGCCCACGATCCACTACCAGATGGGCGGCATCCCGACCAATATCCAYGGCCAGGTCGTCACCCCGGACGGCAGCGGCGGCCAGAAGATCGTCAACGGCCTGTACGCGATCGGCGAATGYTCGTGCGTGTCGGTGCACGGCGCCAACCGCCTGGGCACGAACTCGCTGCTGGACCTKGTCGTGTTCGGCCGCGCGGCCGGCAACCACATCGTCGCGCAGAACCTGAAGGAGCAGGGCAACCGCGCGCTGCCGAAGGACTTCGCCGACTACGCGCTGGGCCGCCTCAACCGCCTGGAAAMCTCGASKGGYGGCGAGAAGGTGCAGGAYGTGGCCAACGCCATCCGCGCCACCATGCAGAAGCACTGCGGCGTGTTCCGCACGCAGGCGCTGATGGACGAAGGCGTCAAGGAAATCATGAAGCTGGACGAGCGCCGCAAGCACGTCTCGTTCAAGGACAAGTCGAAGGTGTTCAACACGGCGCGCATCGAGGCGATCGAGCTGGACAACCTGATCGAAGTGGCCAAGGCGACCGTCGTGTCGGCCGCGGCGCGCAAGGAATCGCGCGGCGCCCACGCCCACAGCGACTACGAGCAGCGCGACGATGTGAACTGGATGAAGCACACCCTGTTCTACTCGGAAGGCAACCGTCTCGACTACAAGCCGGTCGTGACCAAGCCGCTCACCGTCGACACGTTCAAACCGAAGCCCCGCACGTTCTAATTTAGGTACCAACAATGGCACGCACAGTCCAACTGAAGATCTACCGCTACGATCCGGACAAGGATTCGAAGCCCTATATGCAAGACGTCACCGTCGAGCTGAAAGACACCGACAAGATGCTGCTGGACGTCCTGCAGCGCATCAAGTCMGACGTCGACGATTCGCTCGCGCTGCGCCGCTCCTGCCGCGAAGGCGTGTGCGGTTCGGACGCGATGAACATCAACGGCAAGAACGGCCTGGCCTGCACGACGAATTTGAACGAGCTGACCCAGCCGATCGTGCTGCGTCCGCTGCCGGGCCTGCCGGTCATCCGCGACCTGATCGTGGACATGACCAACTTCTTCAAGCAGTACCACTCGATCAAGCCTTACCTGATCAACGACTCGATCCCGCCGGAGAAAGAGCGCCTGCAGTCGCCGGAAGAGCGCGAGGAGCTGGACGGCGTGTACGAGTGCATCCTGTGCGCCTGCTGCTCGACGTCGTGCCCGTCGTTCTGGTGGAAYCCGGACAAGTTCGTCGGCCCGGCCGGCCTGCTGCAGGCGTACCGTTTCATCGCCGACTCGCGCGATGAAGCGACCGCCGAGCGCCTGGACAACCTGGAAGACCCGTACCGCCTGTTCCGCTGCCACTCGATCATGAACTGCACGGACGTGTGCCCGAAGGGGTTGAATCCGAACAAGGCGATCGGCAAGATCAAGGAATTGCTGGTACGCCGCGCGATYTAAGMASGKYTCGAYGGGGAYCGTYAAACGTYCCCGTCAAAAACGWCGTAGGGTGGGCACCCCTGTGCCCACGCGTAACGTTCGCAGATCGCAAACGTCCGCGTGGGCACGTTTCATTTGAGGCCCCCGGCCTCAAATGCCCACCCTACAGCAAAATCCGTTCCGTTTATCCTACGAACGCTTCGAGCAGCCGGTTGAATTCCGCCGCATGCGTGACGTTCATCCCGTGCGACGCGCCGGCGACGCGCCGTTTGTCCACGTGTTCCATCCACTCCGCCAGCCGGTCCACGTTGTCCCGGTACATGCGCGGACTCCGTTCTCCCGCGATCAGCAAGGTCCGGCATTTCACGCCGGCCGCCGCCGTGCGCGTATAGGCCGGCAGCGGATCGCGGAACTGCTTCGGCAGCGTGCCCGCGTTGGCGATCGCCATCGCGCGGAAAGCGGCCGGGCTCTTGCGCCAGATGCCGGGCATGCTGACCGAATCCACGAACATTTCCAGTCCTTCCTCGATCGCACCGTCCGCGATCAGATCGGCAACCCGCTCGCGCACGGCGATCGTCGCCGGCGCCAACGACGCTTCCGGCATCCCGTCGATCTGCAACGGCCCGCCCGGATCGGCGAGCGTCAGCGATTTCACGAGGTAGGGATATTCGCGCGCCAGCTGGAATGCCACGCAGCCGCCGCGCGAATGCCCGACGAGGTGCACCGGGCCGAGATCCATCGCCGTGATGAATTCCGCGAGTTCCGCGACGTGCGTGCTCCAGCTGAACGTGCCCTGCAGCGCGAGGTCGTCCATGGGCCAATAATGGCCGAGACTGACCGACACGCACATGAATCGCTTCGACAGGACGGCCGTCTGGCTGGTCCAGTAACGGTAGTCGCACAGCGATCCATGCACGAACACCAGCGGTTCGCCGGCACCGTGCGTGACATAGGGCACGCGCGTGCCGGACGGGATGGTCGCAAAATAGACCTCGGGTACTGACAGGGCTTGCAAGTCGGTTCGTGCGTTCATGGTGTGCTCCTTTGCCGTTACTATGCACCACACCCAATCCCAAGAAAATCGCATATTATTGATTGTATCTATCAGATTTTCTGAACTCTATGAAAGCACTGGATCTCGACGTCCTGGCCATGATCGTCGCCGTGGCCGATACCGGCAACATCAGCCGCGCGGCGGAAGTGGTGCATCGTTCGCAGTCCGCGGTGAGCATGCAGATCAAGACCCTGGAGGAGGCGCTCGGCAAGCCGCTGTTCGTGCGCCGGCCGCGCAGCGTGATGCCGACGCAGGATGGCGAGGTCCTGCTGACGTACGCCCGGCGCATGCTGGCGCTGCGCGACGAAGCCTGGGCCGCCGTGGTGCGGCCGGACATCACCGGCCGCGTCGTCATCGGCGTGCCCGACGACTATGCCTCGTCGCTGCTGCCATCCATCCTCAAGAAGTTCTCCGCCACTTATCCGAAAGTGCAGATCCAGGTCGTAGGCCTGCCCAGCGTGGCGCTCGCGCCGCTCGTCAGGGATGGTTCGGTCGACCTCGTGTGCGCGACGCGCGTGAAAGGCCTGTCGGGAGAATTCATCCGGTTCGAACCGATGGTCTGGGCCGCGACGCCCAGCGCCCGCGACCTCTGGAAGGAGCGCCCGTTGCCGATCGCCGTGTTTCTGCCGGGGAGCGTGGCGCGGGAAAATGCGATCCGCAGCCTGGAGCGGGCCAGGATTCCTTACCGCACGTCGTACGAGAGCCCGAGCCTGATGGGATTGCTGAGCATGGTCGAGGCGGGACTCGCCGTGGCGCCCCTCGCGCGCTGCGCCGTGCCCGCGCACCTGACCCTGGTCGGCCAGGCGCAGGGGCTGCCGGACATCGATCCGCTGGAAGTCGTCCTCGCGCGCAGCACGAAGTCGAAGCGGCCGCCGTGCGATTTCCTTGCTGAAAAGATCATGTCGGAATTGCGACGCTGAACGGCACATGTTGCGCCGCAGCACAACAAACGGTCGTCTGTTTTCAATTTATAGAATACAATCGGGGGCATATTTGATCCAAGTTACCGCAAAGGTCAGTCATGCCCAGCACCACCCCAGCGCAGGCCGGCAGCCTGCTGCTCATGTCCCGCGAGGACAATTGCCTCATCGCGCGCGTCGACCTGAAGGCCGGCGACGTGGTTTCCATTGATGGCCAGCCGGTGACGCTGCCCGGCGACGTTCGCCTCGGACACAAGGTCGCCCGCCGCGACCTGGCGCCCGGCGACAAGGTGGTGCGTTATGGCGCCATCATCGGCACGGCCACGGCGCCGGTCGCCATCGGTGCGCACATCCATACGCACAATCTCGAAAGCGACTACATCCCGACCTTCACGCTCGAACAGGACGGCAACCACTTCATCGGACACAAAGCACCATGACCACCTCCACCGATCTGGCCAACATCGCCTTGACAGGCTACCCGCGCGCGGACGGGCGCAAGGGGATCCGCAACGTCGTCGTCGTCGCCTACCTCGTCGAGTGCGCGCACCACGTCGCGCGCCTGATCGTCAATAACTTCCCGGACCAGCCGGTGCACCTGATCGGCTTCCCTGGCTGCTACCCCAACGAATACGCCGACAAGATCATGAAGCAGGTGCTGACGCACCCGAACGTCGGCGCGGCGCTGCTGGTGTCGCTGGGCTGCGAGAGCTTCGACAAGGGGGGCCTGGCGCAAACCGTCGCGGATAGTGGACGTCCCGTGCACACGGTGACGATCCAGGACGTCGGCGGCACGCGTTCCGGCGTGCAGGGTGGCGTGGAGTGGGTCCGCTGGGCCGTCGAGGACCTGGCGCGCCAGGAGCGCGTCCCGATGCGCGCCGACGAACTGGTCGTGGCCACGATCTGCGGCGGCTCCGACAGCACCAGCGGCATCACGGCCAATCCCGCCGTGGGCGCGGCGTTCGACCAGCTGATCGCGGCCGGCAGCGCCTGCGTGTTCGAGGAGACCGGTGAACTGGTCGGCTGCGAGTTCCACATGAAGCGCCGCGCCCTCACGCCCGAGCTGGGCGACGAGATCGTGCGGACGGTGGAGAAAGCCTCGCGCTACTACACGATCATGGGCCACGGCAGTTTCGCGCCGGGCAATGCGGACGGGGGCCTGACGACGCAGGAAGAAAAATCGCTGGGTGCCTACGCGAAGAGCGGCGCCTCGCCGATCGTCGGTATCCTGAAGCCGGGCGACCAGGCCCCCACCGGCGGCCTGTACCTGCTGGACGTGGTGCCGGACGGCGAGCCGCGCTTCGGCTTCCCGAACATCTCCGACAACGCCGAGATCGTCGAGCTGATTTCCTGCGGTGCGCACGTGACGCTGTTCACCACGGGCCGCGGCTCGGTGGTGGGTTCCGCGATCGCACCCGTCATCAAGGTGTGCGCGAATCCGCGCACGTACGAACGGCTGGCCGACGACATGGACGTGAACGCCGGCCGCATCCTGACGGGCGAAGCCAGCATCGAGCAGGTCGGCACCGAGATCGTGGACCTGATCGCGCGCGTCGCCAACGGCGAGTGCACGCGCTCGGAAGAACTGGGCCACCAGGAATTCATCCTCACCTACAAGCAGTTCGAGCCCATCGGTCCTGGCTGCCTGCCCCTGAAAGCAGCCTAAGGAGAAGCGAACAACATGAACGTCACCGAACAAGGCAAACTGCCGCGCAGCAGCCTCGCCGTCACGAAACTCGGTCTCGGCTGCGCGCAGCTGGGCGGGTTGTTCGACCCGATGGCCGAAGCCGACGCCTATGCGCTGGTCGATGCCGCCTGGGACCTGGGCATCCGTTATTTCGACACGGCGCCGTACTACGGCTTCACGCTGTCCGAGCACAGGCTGGGCGCGGCGCTGCGCGCGCGTCCGCGCGACGAATGGGTGATCAGCACCAAGGCCGGCCGCCTGATGCGGCCCGATCCGGGCGTGCAGCCGGGCGAGTGCGGCTGGGCGCAACCGCTGCCGTTCCGGCCGCACTACGACTATACCTACGATGCCATCCTGCGCTCGCATGAAGACAGCCTGCAGCGCCTGGGACTGGACCGCGTCGACATTTTGTACGTGCACGACATCGGCCGCGTCACCCATGGCGACAAGCATGCGCACTACTGGGAACAGCTGACGCTAGGTGGCGGCCTGCGTGCGCTGGAGCGCCTGCGTGACGAGGGCGCGATCAAGGCCTTCGGCCTCGGCGTCAACGAGTGGGAAATCATCGCCGACGCCATGGACGTGTGCGCGCTCGATTGCGTGCTGCTGGCCGGCCGCTACACGCTGCTGGAACAGGCCTCGCTGGTGCCGCTGATGGACCGTTGCGCGCGCGCAGGCACGAGTGTCGTGATCGGCGGCCCGTTCAACTCCGGCATCCTGGCCGGCACGAACAAATTCAATTACGAAGATGCGCCGGCCGCCGTCGTGGAGCGGGTGCAGGCCCTCGCCGCCGTCTGCCGCGACGTCGGCGTGCCGCTGCAGGCGGCCGCGCTGCAATTCCCGATGGCCCACCCGGCCGTGGTGTCGTGCATCCCGGGCGCACAGGGCATCGCCCAGTTGCGCCAGAACGCGCACTGGTTTTCCCAGCCGATCCCGGCTGCTCTGTGGGAGGCGCTCAGGAGCGCCGGTCTGCTGGAGCGGAACGCGCCCGTGCCTGCTGCGTAAATCATCAACGAAACACAATACAACCGTATCAAAGGAAATACATGAAACTGCTGCGATTTGGCCCGAAGGGCAACGAGAAGCCTGGCCTGCTGGACGCCGACGGCGTGATCCGTGACCTGTCCGGCGTGCTGCCCGACCTGACTTCCGCTCAACTGGCCGCCGGTGCGCTGGCCCGCCTGGCCGACGTCGACCCGAGCCGCCTGCCGGCCGTCGCCCAACCGGTCCGTTACGCACCGGTCGTCGCCGACATCGGCAAGCTGATCTGCGTCGGCCTGAACTACTCGGACCACGCGGCCGAATCGGGCATGGCGGTGCCGGCCGAGCCGGTGCTGTTCATGAAGGCCACCAGTTCCATCATCGGCTGCAACGACGCCGTCGTGCTGCCGCGCGATTCCGTCAAGAGCGACTGGGAAGTCGAACTGGGCGTCGTGATCGGCAAGCGCGCCCGCTACGTCGACGAAGCCGACGCCCTCGACTACGTGGCCGGCTACTGCGTGGTGAACGACCTGTCCGAGCGCGAGTACCAGCTGGAGCGCGGCGGCCAGTGGGACAAGGGCAAGGGCTGCGACACGTTCGGCCCGGTCGGTCCTTACCTCGTGACGAAGGACGAAGTGCCCGATCCGCAGAACCTGGGCATGTGGCTGGAAGTGAACGGCAAGCGCTACCAGGCCGGCAATACCCGCACGATGGTGTTCACCGTCGCGCACCTGGTCAGCTACATCAGCCGTTTCATGACCCTGCAGCCGGGCGACGTCATCAGCACCGGCACGCCGCCGGGCGTGGGCCTGGGCCAGAAGCCGGACCCGGTCTACCTGAAGGCGGGCGACGTCATGCGCCTCGGTATCGACGGGCTGGGCGAACAGGAGCAGACCGTCCACGCCTGGAACGAGGCACTGATCGACGGCTGAAGCCGTCGCATACTGAACAACAGGCGACATGGCGGCCAGTCATGATCGCCGCACGGAGACTTTGCAGACATGATCGATTCATCCTCGCGGCAGTACCGGTTTTCCCTCGTGATGATCACCTCGCTGTTTTTCATGTGGGGATTCGTCCATAACCTCGATCCGATCCTGATCCCGCACCTGCGGCGCTCGTTCAGCCTGTCGGTGCTGCAGTCCTCGCTGGTGGATTCGGCCGTGTTCATCGCCTACTTCGTGATGGCGCTGCCGGCCGGCATGCTGATCCGCCGGGCGGGCTACAAGTTCGCCATGATCACCGGCCTGATGCTGTTCGCGACCGGCTCGCTGATGTTCATTCCCGCCGCGAACACGCAGCTGTACGTCGTGTTCCTGGGCGCGCTGTTCACCATCGCCTGCGGCCTGACGATCCTGGAAACGGCCGCCAACCCGTACATGACCCTGCTGGGCAGCCCGGAGAAGGCCGCGCAGCGCCTCAATCTGGCGCAATCGTTCAACGGCCTGGCCACGATGGTGGCCCCGCTGATCGGCGCGCGCCTGATCCTCGTGCACGGCGCGAGCGACGCACAGCTGGCAGCCATGCCCGAGGCGGCGCGCGCGGCGGCGCTGGCGGCGGAAGCCTCCAGCGTGAAAGGACCGTACATGCTGCTGGGCCTCGTCATCCTGGCGATGGCCGTCGTGTTCTACTTCCTGAAGCTGCCGCAGGTAGGTGCGGAGTCCGGCGCCCAGGGCGGCGCCGCGCCGGCCAAGAGCACGCTCGGCGAGGCGTTCCGGGTGCCCTCGATCCGTCGCGGCGCCAWCGCGCAATTCTTCTACGTCGGCGCGCAGGTGTGCGTATCCAGCTTCTTCATCCTGTACGCCACCAAGGCAGCGGGCGTGTCGTCCGTGACCGCGGCCGACTACCTGGGCCTGGGCTACGGCCTGGCCTTCATGGGCGGCCGATTCATCGGCACCGCGCTGATGCGCATCATCGCGCCGGCACGCCTGCTGTGGATGTATGCGCTGGCCGCCACCGTGCTGGCGGCGGTTGCGATGTTCTCGCATGGATACGTCAGCATCGCGGCCGTGATCGGGATCGCATTCTTCATGTCGATCATGTTCCCCACCATCTTCTCGCTGGGCCTGAACAACGCCGGCCACCACGCCGACATGGGCAGTGGCCTGATCATCATGTCCATCGTCGGCGGCGCGCTGCTGCCGCCGCTGTTCGGCTTCATCAGCGACCGGACGGACAACGTGCAGTTCGGCTACGCGGTGCCGCTGGTGTGCTATGTCGTCGTCGCCTGGTTCGCGCGCGCGTCGCTGCGGCAGAACAGCCGCGACACCCGTGCGGCCACCGTATCCATGGGAGCCACCGAACGTGTTTAAACTGAATGGCAAGAAGGCCGTCGTCACGGGCGGCGGCAGCGGCATCGGCAAAGCGATCGCCAAGCTGTTTGCGCAACAGGGCGCTTTCGTCCACGTGATCGACCTGAACGACGCCGCCTGCGCGGACGTCGTGCGCGAGATCCGCGAGGAGGGCGGCCAGGTCGCCGCCCACGCCGTCGACGTGACGCGCCAGGCCGATGTCGGTGCGTGCATGGGCGAGATCGGACCGTTCGGCATCCTCGTCAACAATGCCGGCATCGCCCACATCGGCAAGGCGGACAACACGGACGAAGCGGACTTCGACCGTGTCATGAACGTCAACGTCAAGGGCGTCTACAACTGCCTGCACGAAGCCATCCCGCAGCTGCGCGCGAACGGCGGCGGCGTCATCGTCAACATGGCCTCCGTCGCGGCCTGGGTGGGTATCCGCGAGCGCTTCGCGTATTCCACCGCGAAGGGCGCCGTCATGGCGATGACGCTGTCCGTCGCCAAGGATTACCTGCAGGATGGGATCCGCTGCAATTCGATCTCGCCGGGCCGCGTGCACACGCCGTTCGTGGACGGCTTCCTGGCGCGCACGTATCCGGGCCGGGAAGCGGAGATGTTCGCCCAGTTGTCGAAGACGCAGCCCATCGGGCGCATGGCCAAGTCGGAAGAAGTGGCCGCGCTGGCGCTGTACCTGTGCAGCGACGAGGCGTCGTTCATTACCGGGACCGATTATCCGATCGACGGCGGGTTCATCACGCTGAACAACTGAATCCGGACGAAGAAGCAAGGACGGCCGGCGGCAACCGCGACGCGGTGGTCCGCCGGCCGTTGCACTTGGCTGTACCTGCTGCTGGCTGCATGTTGCCGACGATGGCCCTGCCGCGGCGGTTCAACCCGATGGCATATTTCATTGGCGCCGTTGAACGTTTCCATAACGAACGTGCTGGTCGCCATGCAGCTTAATAGTTGCATCCTGCGCTCATATGTTTTAAATTTATAGAATACAAGCGCTGTGCCCGTGTATTTCCATACCCGGCAGCCGATAACCAACCTGGAAAGCGAATAAATGAGTCTGATGAAGAGTGTCGTATGCGTGGCCCCCGGCGAACTGCGTCTCGGGGAAGTGCCGATCCCCACGCCCGCCGCCAACGAAGTGCTGCTGCGCGTGCGTCGCATCGGCGTATGCGGCACCGACATGCACATCTTCCGCGGCACGCAACCGTTCCTGCAGTATCCCCGCGTGATGGGGCATGAGTTGTCCGGCGAAGTCGTGACGGCACCGGCCGGATCGGGCCTCGCGGCGGGCGACCAGGTGTTCGTCATGCCCTACCTGTCGTGCGGCGAATGCGTCGCCTGCCGCAAGGGCAAGACCAATTGCTGCACGAAGATCCAGGTGCTGGGCGTGCACCGCGACGGCGGCATGGCCGAGTACCTGACCGTGCCGGCGCAGTTCGTCCTCAAGTCCGAAGGCGTCTCGCTCGACGATGCCGCCATGCTGGAATTCCTCGCCATCGGCATGCATGCGGTGCGCCGCGGTGCCGTGGCGGCCGGCCAGCGTGTGCTGGTCGTCGGCGCGGGACCGATCGGCGTGGCGCTCGCGCTGTTCGCGTCGCTCAAGGGCGGCGAGGTGACGGTGCTCGACACGCGCGCCGACCGGCTGGGCTTCTGCAAGGATGTGCTGAAGGTCGCGCACACCGTGATGGCGGGCGAGGGCGACCTTGATGCGCTGCGCGGCATCACGCACGGCGACTTCTTCGACGTCGTGTTCGACGCCACCGGCAACATCAAGGCCATGGAACGGGGCCTCGACTTCGTCGCGCACGGCGGCACCTACGTCCTCGTGTCGATCGTGCCGGAGCGGATCTCGTTCGCCGATCCTGAATTCCACAAGCGCGAGACCACGCTGATGGGCAGCCGCAACGCGACCGTGGACGATTTCCGCGAAGTGCTGGCGGCGATGAAGGCGGGGCTCGTGCCGACGCTCGCGATGAACACCCATCGCACCACGCTGGACGAATTCGTCAACACGCTGCCGACCTGGATGGACCCGGCCAGCGGCGTGATCAAGGCGATCGTCGAGGTGTAAACGGCGCCGCCGCTTCCGCCAGGGTGCTGGAGTTCAAGTAAAATGATGCATTGTCTACACGGACTGGCCGCGAGCGCGGCCGCTTCCCGACTTCATGGCCCGACCTCCAACTATCTTCAGACGCAGCGCCAACCTGCTGTTGCAGCACATCGCCAGCCACGTGGCTGTCGGCGATCCCCTTCCGACCGAGCAGAGCATGGCGGAACTGGGCGAGGGCAGCCGCACGGCGATCCGCAGCGTCCTGGCGCATTTCCACGAACGTGGCCTGATCAGCGACCTGAAGGATCGCCGTCTGCTGCGCAAGCCGGCGCACGAGGATTACTTCGACCTGGACGAATTGCGCACGGGCGCCGACCGCATCCGCGACGTGCTGATGGAGCGGATCTACCACGGCGACATGCCGCCGGGCGCCGAGTTCTCGGAAACGGAACTGGCGCGCGCGGCCGGCACGAGCACGATCAGCGTGCGCGAATTCCTGATCGGCTTTTCGCATTCCGGCCTGATCGAAAAGAAGCCGCGCGGCGGCTGGCGCCTGTGCGCGTTCGACCGCTCGTTCGCGATGGAGCTGGCGGATGTGCGCCAGATGTTCGAGTTCTCCGCCATCGACCGCTTCGCGGGCCTGGCGACGGACGACCCGGCGTTTTCCGAGCTGAGCCAACTGATCGCACGGCACGAGCAGCTGGGTTCCGTCATGCCGACGCACCACAAGGACTTCCCGTCGCTCGACCGCGACTTCCACGCGTTCCTGATCGGACGCCTGGACAACCGCTTCGCCGAGGACTTCTACGACCTCGTCTCGCTGGTGTTCCACTACCACTACCAGTGGGACAAGGCGGAGGAGTCGGTGCGCAACGAGTATGCCGTACACGAGCACCTGGACATCCTGCGGGCGCTGGCGCGGCGCGACGTCGCGACCGCGCGCGAGGCGATGCGCATCCACTTGAATTCCGCGCGCAGCACCCTGCTGCAATCGATACGCGTAAGAGAAATGAAAGCGCACCCCGGCTGACGGACCGGTGGGCGCGATACCACCAACCGCAACAGGAAGGAGCATGATGCTCGTCGACGCCCACCAACACTTCTGGCAACTCGCAGACCGCAACGGCGCATGGCCGCCGCCCGAGCTTGCCGCCATCTACCGCGATTTCCTGCCAGGCGACCTGGCGCACCTGCTCGAGGCGCACGGCGTTGCCCGGACCGTGCTCGTGCAATCCATGCCGAACGAGGACGACACGCGCTTCATGCTCGGCCTGGCGGAGCGCCATCCGTTCATTGGCGGCGTCGTCGGCTGGGTCGACATGAAGGCACCCGACGCGCCGGCGCGCATCGCGGCGCTCGCGCAAGACCCACTGCTGAAGGGCCTGCGACCGATGCTGCAGGATCTCGACGACGACCGTTGGATCGACGACGCGGCGCTGGCGCCGGCCGTCGACGCCATGCTGCGCCACGGCCTCAGCTTCGATGCCCTGGTCCTGCCGCGCCATCTGCCGGCGCTGCTGGCCTTTGCCACGCGTCATCCTGACCTGCCCATCGTGATCGACCACGGCGCCAAGCCGCTGATCGCGCAGGGCGTCATGGCGCCGTGGCGCGAGGATATCGCACGCCTGGCGGCGCTGCCGCAGGTGTGTTGCAAGCTGTCCGGCCTGGTCACCGAAGCGGGCGCGGACTGGGACATCGAGCGCCTGCGGCCCTACGTCGACCACCTGGTCGCGAGCTTCGGCCCGCAGCGCCTGATCTGGGGCAGCGACTGGCCCGTGCTGAACCTGGCCAGCGACTACGCGGGATGGATCGCCGCCAGCAAGGCGCTGCTGGCGGGCCTGAACGAGGCGGACCGGGCCGCCGTGTTCGGCCTGAACGCCCGGCGTTTCTATCGCCTCGACGACGGCGCGTAATCGTCCGCTTGCCCGCTGGTCGGGCGACGCATGCACATGCCGGCCCTGCGCCGGCATGTTGCTTTCGGCCGCGAGCCGCGTCGAGCCGCGGCCGTCAATCGCTCAGCCGTCGCTGCGCAGCGCGGCGATCGGATCCAGCGCGGCCGCCTGGCGCGCGGGATAGACGCCGAAGCCCACGCCAACCGCCACGCACAGCAGCACGGCCAGCAGCAGGCTGACGGGCGACCACGCGACCGACCACCCAGCCAGCGCGGCGATACTGTAGGCGGCCACGGCGCCGAGCACCATGCCCAGCACGGCGCCGCTGACGGCGATGACGAGCGCCTCGGCGAGGAATTGCTCGACCACGTCGCGGCGGCGGGCGCCCAGCGCGCGCTTCAGGCCGACTTCGCGGCGCCGTTCCAGCACGTTGGCGAGCATGATGTTCATGATGCCGATGCCGCCCACCAGCAGCGACACCGCGGCGATCGAGCTCATGACGATGGTGAAGATGCGCTGCGTCTGCTGGTTCTGGCGGTACAGCCCCATCGGCACGATGAGGTTCGTGTCGTCGACGCCGCCGTGGCGCTGGGTGATCAATGCCTGCAGCACGCGCGCCGCGTCGTCCGGCGCCACCTTGCCGTCCAGCCGCACGCTGATGCCGTCCACCTCGTCCTCGATGCGCCGGAAGCTGAAGCGGGCCCGCGCCGCTTCCCACGGGACGAACAGGCGCTCGTCGTCCAGCCCCAGCTTGACGCCTTCGAATTCCGACTTGCTGGGCGTGCGGTCGGCCAGCACGCCCACCACCTGCAGCCACACGTGATTGAGCTTGATGCGCTGGCCGACCGGCGGCGTTGCGCCGAACAGCGAATGCGCGAGGCGGGCGCCCAGCACGCACACCGGGGCCAGGGTGGCGGCATCGTCCGGCGTGAGCCAGCGGCCCGCCTTCAGCGCCAGGCCGGCATGTTCCGCATACGCCGGCGACACCGCGAATGCGCGCCCGGCAATCACCTGGTCGCCGAACACGAGCTGGTCGACCTTGATTTCCTTTTTCAATGCGACCGAACGCGCGCCCGGCACGACGGACAGCGCCGCCGCGCCATCGGCGGCGGACAGGCCCAGCGAGCGGGTGCGGATATCCTTCAACTGCTCGGCTTCGATACCCTTGCTCTCGACCAGCACGTTGTCCAGTCCGAGTTCCGCAACGAGGCGCAGCGCCTCGCGCTTGCTGCCTTCGCCCACGGCCAGCATGGCGACGATGGCGCCCACGCCGAAAATCATGCCCAGCAAGGTGAGGCCGGTCCGCAGTTTGCGCCGTCGCAGTTCGGCGACGGCTTCCATGATCAATGCCCGGTTCATGTCCTGTTCTCTTTCGGTGGCAGCAGCACGATGCGCGCGCCGGGCGCGAGGCCGCCTTTGATTTCGCTGCGTATGGGGCCGCGCAGGCCCAGTTCGACCTTGTGCCTGACGGGGGCGCCGGCGTCGAGCGTGTACACGGCGTACGAGGCGCCGTCCTGCACGAGCGCGATGTTCGGCACCGTCAGCGCGGACGGCTTGCCGACGAGGCGCACCGTGCCGTGCAGGGCTTGACCCGGTTTCAGGCCGAGCTTGTGCGCCTGGTCGGTGGCGATGGCGGCGTCGAAATCGCTGTACTTGACGGGCGACTCGGGCGAGATCGTGCTGGCGCTGCTGCCGACCCGTGTCACCGTCAAATCCAGTTCCGTGCCGGTCCCGGCCAGGCGTACGCGCACGGGCAGGCMGGGCCTGAGGCCGTATGCCTGGCCCTCGGCCACGCTGAAATGGGCCACGAGCTGGTCGAGGTCGGGCAGGGTGCCGAACGGCTCGCCGGCCATCTGGTTGACGCCGACCTGCGCCTTGGAGCCATCCCAGCGCGCGGCCAGCAGGAAGACGCCGTCGTGCGGCGCCACGAGTTCCAGCGCCTCCAGGCTCTGGCGCTGCTGCGCCGCGTTCTGCATCACGCTGTCGCGCTGCGAGTGCAGCACGGCGTCCTGCGCCGCGGTGCGGGCCTGCGCCTGGCCGCCTTTCCAGTCGAGATAGGTGCGTTTCTTCGAGAGGAATCCGACGTCGGCCAGCGTATCGAGGATCGTGTTGCGGGGGAAGATGCTCAGGTCCACGTTGGCATAGCGCCGGCTCAGGCCGAGATCGTCCTCGACCTTGGCGCGGTCGCCGGCAAGGACGCCGCCCTCGACGGCCGCGGTCCGGCGGTTGGCTTCCTCGGCCAGCGTCTTGCGCAGCAGTTCGACATCGGCCTGGGACAATTCCGAGCGGGCCTGTGGCGCGTCGAACCGGGCAAGCGTCTGTCCTTTCGTCACATTGCTACCGTCCGGCACCATCTCGACGAGCACGCGGCTGCTCCAGCCGCTGCCGGGCACCGCCAGGGGCGTACTGGCCGCGGCCTTGATCTCGCCGTCGACGTCCAGCGTTTCGCTCCACGCCCGCGCGGCCAGGGTTTCGCTGGCGCCGGCGGCCGTCGACGAGGCGCCGTCGCAGCCGGCCAGCAGCGTCGCGGCCAGGGTCAGGCTCGCCGCCAGCGCGGCGGCGGGCTTGGGGATATGCGGCATCGGATTCCTCATGACTTTACAGGTGCGGCCGGCAGCAATTCCACCTGCACGGCGGCGCCGGGCTTCAGGTCCTTCGGCGGGCTGTCGAATTCGAGCTGCACGTCGCGCACGATGGCCGGCTGCGCGGCGGACTTGCCGTGGAAGGCGCGTCCCAGTCCGGTCACTCGCGCCGCCAGCGCCTGGCGCGTGCCGGCCACTGTGACGCGCGCCGCCTGGCCCACCTTCACGCCCGCCGCCTGCGCCTCGGGCACCTTGGCGTCGACGCCCAGTTGATCGGGGTCGGCCAGCGTCGCCACCGACAGGCCCATCCAGACCTGGCTGCCGATGGTGAACTTGGTGCCGTTGAAATTGACCCGGTGAAGCACGAGTCCCGCCCGCGGCGCCACGACGGTCAACGCGGCCTGGCCCTTGACGAGGGCTGCGATCTGGTCGCGCAGTTGCGTCACGTCGGTCTGCACGCCGGCGCGTTCGGCCTGGCGGGCGCGCCGCTGCGCCTCATACTGCGTTTGTGCCAGTTTGGCCAGCGCGGCTTTTTCGGCGCGTTCGATCACCAGCTTGTCGTAATCGACGCGGCGGATCAGCTCCTTCGGCATGCTGGCCTTGCGCTCGGCCTTCTCGGCATTGCTTTGCGCCTCGGCCTGCGCCAGTGTGCCGGCGCGGTCGGCTTCGGCCTGGTCCAGCTGCAGTTTCTCGAGCGCGCGCTCGCGTTCCTTCAGCGTGCCCTGCAACTGGATCAGCCGGTTCGTCAATTCGGTGGATTCGAACACGGCGATCGGCTGCCCGGCCTGCACCCGCATGCCTTCGGGCGCCAGCAGCGCCAGCTTGTACTGCCAGATGTACGGAATGGTCGGGGGCGACACCGGCATGGTCCGGCGCGATGCGATCTCGCCTTCGATCGTGAGCCCGGCGGCGGCGCGGGCCGCTTGCGCCGTCGGCGCGGACACGCCCGGCTCGACCAGTACGCTCATGCCCGCCACGAGCGGCAGTCCGTGATTCGCGGGCAGCTCGATCCGCGCCCGGAAATAACGTCCCTGTCCCCAGCGGGGACGCGGTTCCGGCGCGCTCGTGATGCTGGCGACGCGGCCGGCCAGCACGACGCCGGGCAGGGCGTCGAAGCGCAGGCTGACGGCGTGGCCATCGCGCAGGTAAGGACGGTCCGCTTCCAGTACCCAGGCCGTGACGGCCATGTGGCCATCGCCCAGCACCGTGCCGGCGGCATTGCCGGGCCACRCGGTGGACCCTTCGTCCAGCCGTTCGCCGGTGAACGGGCTGTAGCCATGGACGACGACGCCATCGCGCGTGGCGCGCACCTCCGACTGCGCCAGCTGGGCGAGCTGGAATGCCTCGTTGATCTGCATTTTCCTGACCTCGAGCGCACCGTCTTCCTTGCGTCGGGCGACGGCCTCGCGCGCATTCTTCAGGCCATCCTGCTTGATGACGAGATCGCGCGTGGTGTGGCCCAGCTCGGCCTGGTGGCGATCATAGTCCAGCCCCGGGATCTGCTGCTTCGGCAGTGCCGCTTCAACCTTCGCCTTGTCGAGTGCGGCCCTGGCGCTGACCAGCGCCTTCTCGGCTTCGACGGCCGCGACTTCGAGGGTCGCCGTTTCGCTGTCGGTACGCGCGCGGGCGCGCTCCCGATCCGTCCTGAGCTGGTCGATATTGGTAACGCCGACCGCTTCCGTGCGCAGCACGACGTCGCCGGCCTTGACGGGGCTGCCTTCGGGCAGGAAGGTGCGCAGGACGATCGGCGAACTGTTCGACGGCGGCACGAAAATGGTCTGCGAATCCAGCGCTTCCACTTCGCCGGTCAGCAGGACGGGGCGCGCTTCGGGCTTCGCCGCGACGGCAGGTGCCTGGCGGGCGCTGGCTGCAGGTCCGGTACCGGCGTTGGTGCCGGCGTGCGTGGCGGCTACGCCGATTGCGACGGCCAGCACGGGCGCGGTGGCCAGGAGGGCGGCGGTGCGGCGCTTCATGCTTGTCCGGCGGCGACGCGGCCGTCGCGCAGGTGGATCGTGCGCTGGGCGCTGGCGGCGATGGCCGGATCGTGGGTGACGAGCACCAGCGTCTGGCCGCCCGCATGCAATTCACGCAGCAGGGCCATCACGTCGGTGGCGCTGTTCGAATCGAGGTTGCCGGTTGGCTCGTCCGCCAGCAGCAGGTCCGGCTCGTTCAGCAGCGCGCGAGCGATGGCGGCCCGCTGCAGTTGGCCGCCGGACAGCTGGCCCGGCAGGTGATCGAGCCGCTTGCCCAGGCCGATGCGTTCGAGCAGCGCGCGGGCACGGTCGGACGCGCCGGGATCGGGATCGCGCGCATAGCGCTGCGGCAGCAGCACGTTTTCCAGCACGGTCAGGCGCGGCAGCAAATGAAAGGATTGGAACACGAAGCCGATGCGGCGGTTGCGCACGTCGGACGCGGCGTCATCGTCGAGGGCGCTGATCTCGTCCTGGGCGAGGCGGTAGTGGCCGCTGTCCGGGCGGTCGAGGCCGCCCAGCACGTTCAGCAACGTCGACTTGCCGGAGCCGGACGGGCCCATGATCGCGATGAACTCGCCTTGGGCTACGTGCAGGTCGATACCGTCGAGGGCGTGGATGGCGGTGCTGCCCTGGCGGTAGGTTTTGCGGATGGACTTGAGTTCGATCATGATCAAAAGTATTTCTTAAACGGCAATGGATTGTCAATTGCAAAAAATGCTATGTGGCAAATCTTTTTCGGTTGCAATGACATGCATACGCGAGTGCGGAGGGGCGCGGCATGGACACGATCGACATCCCGGACGTGCGGCTGCCGGACATCCGGCCTTGCCTGATCGGCACGAATTAGGTAACGTTGTCATGACATTGTGGTAACGTGGGAGGCTGGCCTCCGGGCGTGAAATGGAATTGGGATGCAGAAAACGAGTACGTTGACGGAAGTGGCCGAGGAGGCGGGCGTATCGCTGATCACGGCGTCGCGCGCGCTGCGCGGCGTCGGGCGGGTGGCGAAGGAGACGCGGGAGCGCGTGCTCGCGGCGGCGGCGAAGCTGGACTATACGCCGGACATGATCGCGCAGAAGATGCGGGGCGGGAATTCGGGCCTGGTCGGCGTCTTCGTCAACGGCTTCCGTTCGCTTGTGATGCACGAACTGCTCAGCGCCATCAACGACGAGGCGCGCCGGCTCGGGTTCGACCTCATCGTGTTCAACGCCGACCACTTCGACGACGCGCGCCGCGCCGGCACGGCCGAGATGCTGCGCAAGCTGTGCGACGGCCTCCTGCTGATCCTGCCGGACGCGAACGACGGCCTGCTGGACAAGCTGGAACGGGCACATGCCCCGTGCGTGCTTGTGAGCTTCGCCGCGCGCCAGATCGACCTCCCCGTCGTCCTCGGTTCGAACCGCCTCGCGGCCAGGGGCGCCGTCGACCACCTGATCAAGCTGGGGCACCGCCGCATTGCCTTCATTGCCGGCACGTCGTTCACCGGCCAGAGCGAGGAGCGCCTGCGCGGCTACGAGGATGCGCTGCGCGCGGCCGGCGTCAATCCCGAACCTGCCTACCTGCGCCAGGGCGACTTCAACGACGCCAGCGGCTTCGTGGAGACGCAGGCGCTGCTCGCGCTGCCGGTGCCGCCCACGGCCATCTTCGCCGCCAACGACGCCATGGCGTTCGGCGCGATCGATGCGATTTCTTCCGCCGGGCTGAAGGTGCCGGACGACATCTCCGTCGTCGGCTTCGACGACGTGATCCGCGCGGCTTTCGTCCACCCGAAGCTGACCACCGTGCGCCAGCCGCTGAACGACATCGCGGTGCGGGCCGTGGCGGAACTGGTGGGGGCGATCCGCAACGGGCGCTCCGAGGGCTTCCGCATCGAATTGCCGGCCCGGCTCGTCGTGCGCGATTCCACCGGGCCCGCGCCGAAGGGCTGACGACGTTTGCCGCACAGTCGGGATGGCATCGTTACCATCCCGATCTCTCTCCTTGCTTCCCTCAGCGTCTTGAGCGAAATCCTATTGTCTTTTGCCAAGCTGAATGGTAACGTTGTCTCAACCAGGAGGAGATGACATGAATCGAAGGGAAGCGCTGGCCCGTGGCCTCGGCGCATTGGCCATGCTGGGCACGCCCGCCTTGCGCGCGGCGCCGGCCGCACCGGCCGCACAAACGTTGGTGCCGGGCGATCCGATGGCCGCGCCGCGCCCGCCCAAGCGCTACCTGCGCACCGTCGTCGACGAGGCGCTGCTGCGGCGGCGCCTGCTGCCGGCGGACGCCTGGCATCCGTATCCGAGCGCCGGCGACCGCGCCGCGTGGGCGCGCGTGCCGGCCGACGTGGCGGATGCCATCACGGCCCGCGCCGACGCCTGGCTGGGCACCGAGTGGCCCCAGCTGCCGGCCAGCCTGTTCCTCGAATTCGCGGAGAACGGCAACCGCACGCACTACGAGCAGCGCTATTTCGAGCGGCGCAGCCGGCTGGCGGGCCTCGTGCTGGCCGAATGCGTGCAGGGGCGGGGACGCTACCTGCACGCGATCGCGGACGGCGTCTGGCACGTGTGCGAAGAGACGTTCTGGGGCCTGCCGGCGCACAGCGGCATGCAGAAGAGCGGCGTCGGCCTGCCCGACGCGCAGGAGCCCGTGATCGACCTGTTCGCGGCGGAGACCGGCGTCACGCTGGCCTATGTCCACTACCTCGTCGGCGCGCAGCTGCGCGGGGTGTCGCCGCTGCTGCCCGCGCGCATCGCGGTGGAAGTCAAAAGGCGCATTCTCGACCCTGGCTGGTCGCGCGACGATTTCAAGTGGATGGGCCTCAGGGATCGCAAGGAACCGCTGAACAACTGGACGTCGTGGATCGGTTCCAGCTGGCTGGAAGCGAACCTGCTGCTGGAGCCTGACCCCGGCCGCCGCGTGGCGGCCACGCTGAAGATCTGCGGCTGCCTGGACCGCTTCCTGGAAGACTATTCGGACGACGGCGCGTGCGAGGAGGGACCCGGCTACTGGACCCTGTCCGCCGGCCCTTACCTGGACTGCCTGATGGCGCTGGATTCCGCGCTGGGCGGCGCCGTCGACCTGGCGGCCGATCCGTTCGTGCGCCGTATGGGTCATTACGTGCTCGACGTGCACGTGGCGGGAGACTGGTACGTGAACTATGGCGATGCACATGCGCAGGTCCATCACTCGCCGCCGTTGCTGCACCGCTTCGGCCGCGCCACCGGCGACCGCGCGCTGGCCGCGTTCGGCGCGTTCCGCGCGCCCGCGCGCGGCATCACGCTCAGCGACCAGGGCCGGCTAGCGCGCGACGTGGCCGACGTGCTGGAAGTGGGGCGCATGCGCGCGACGGCCGGCGTCGACGCGTTGCAGCGCGCAGCCTGGTATCCGGACCTTGGCCTGCTGACGACGCGGGCGCGGGCCGGTTCCACGCAAGGCTTCTTCCTCGCCGTGCAGGCGGCATCGAATGCGCGCAGCCACGGCCACCACGACTCCGGCAGCTTCATCGTGTTCCACGACGGCCTGCCCGTGTTCGTCGATCCCGGCGTGGAAGCCTATACCGCGAAGACGTTCAGCAAGGACCGCTACACCATCTGGACGATGCAGTCGGGCGCGCACAACCTGCCGCTCGTCGACGGCCGCATGGAGCAGGGCAGGGATGCGCACGACCGGGCGAGCCGGGTGCGCGTCGACGATGGGCCGGGACGGACCGGCATGACGATGGAACTGGCGACGGCGTTCGGCCCGGAAGCGGGTATCCGCACGTGGCAGCGCGGCATCGCGCTGGAGCGGGACGCCGGCAGGGTGACGCTGCGCGAGACGTTCGCGCTGACGCGTGCCGCGCCCGTGGCGCTCATCTTCATGACGCCGCGCCGGCCCGAAGGATGGGAGGACGGCGCAGAGGCCGGCGCGCTCGCGCTGCCGGTGGCCGGCGGCCGCACGGTATGCCTGCGCTTCGATCCGCGCCAGCTGCGCGCGGGCGTCGAACGCATCGCCCTCGCGGACCCCGGCCTGAGGCGCGAATGGGGCGAGGCGCTGTACCGCATCAGGCTCGCGTCCGCGCAGCCGCTCGCGGTGGGCGACCTGACGGTCTCGATCGAGACATGAATCTTGACAAGGAGTCGAATTGAACAAGCGAACGATGGCGGGCGTCCTGGCGGGCGCGCTGCTTTTGCTGGCCGGTTGTGCGGACATGCCGGGGAAACAGGCGGCCGTGGTAGCGCATGACGTGCAGGCCACGGCGCCGTCGCGGGCGGAAGCGCTGGCCGTCATCGACAGGGTGAACGGCTACTGGCAGCGCACGACGCCGCCGACGGAAACGTCGTTCTGGAACGTGGCCGTCTACCATACGGGGAACATGGCGGCGTACGCCGTCACGGGCAACGAGGCGTACCGGCGGTATTCCGAACGCTGGGCCGAGCACAACCAGTGGAAGGGCGCGCAGTCCGACAACAAGGCCGAATGGAAGCTCACGTACGGCGAGACGGACGACCACGTGCTGTTCGGCGACTGGCAGGTCTGCTTCCAGACCTACCTGGACCTGTACCGCCTGGGCCCGCAGGACCCGCGCCGGATCGCGCGCGCCAAGGAAGTGATGGGATACGAGATCGGCACCGACCGTGTCGACTACTGGTGGTGGGCGGACGGCCTGTACATGGTCATGCCCGTGATGACGAAGATGTACGGGTTGACGGGCGACCGCCGCTACGTCGACAGGATGGTCGCGTATTTCCAGTACGCGAACGGTTTGATGTACGACCCGGAGACGCACCTGTACTACCGCGACGCCCGCTACGTCTACCCGCAACACCAGAGCGTGCACGGCAAGAAGGACTTCTGGGCGCGCGGCGACGGCTGGGTGTTCGCCGCGCTGGCCAAGGTCTTGTCCGACCTGCCGCGCGACGATGCGGCCCGCCCGCTGTTCGAGCAACGGTTCCGCGCGATGGCGCAGACCCTGCGGACGATCCAGCGCCCCGAGGGCTACTGGACCCGCAGCCTGCTCGACCCGGACCACGCGCCCGGCCCGGAGACGAGCGGCACGGCGTTCTTCACCTATGGCGTCCTGTGGGGCATCAACAATGGCCTGCTCGACCGCGACACCTATCTGCCCGTCGGCCTGAAGGGCTGGGATTACCTGACCCGGGTCGCCATCCAAATGGACGGGAAGGTGGGCTATGTGCAGCCCATCGGCGACCGCGCCATCCCCGGCCAGGTCGTGGACCGCGATTCGACCGCGCATTTCGGCGTGGGTGCCGTGTTGCTGGCGGCGTCCGAGATGGCGCGGCTGGCGCCCGGCCGGTGACCGGGCAGGTGGAGGCAAACGCTACTGTTCAGCATCACCCTAATTCGGGGTCAGAGCACATTTCTGATCAATGTCCGGGCGTATTCCGAGGCGCTGATTTAATCCTGCTCCATCGTCACGCAGGGCGTGCGAGCCGTCCGGTATTTGGCAGATGTTGCTCATTAGATTGTGTGCAGAAAAGTGCTCTGACCCCGAATTTTTGGTGTGTTGTTTGTCGTTGCGCCGACCGTGATTGAGGCCGGTACGTAAAGACCGCAGCGAAAAAAGCTTGCACTTTCTCCACTCCGGCGCGATGCTTCAAGGCTTGTTAGTGGGAAAGAAGTGTCATGGTGGAAGACAAAAGCGCCTGGACTGTCGGTACGCTGCGATATACCGCGGCCGGCCTCGCCATCGTCGTGTTCTGGCTGCTGTTCGGCGAGTTCGCCATCGCTTTCCGCGACCGTTCCGCCATCCCGGGCGTGATGGAATTGCTGCGGCAGCACCATGCCAGCGATACCATGGTCGCCCTGCTCGTGTCGGCGCTGCCGGCGCTGCTGGGCAGCGTGCTCGTGCCCATCGTCGGCTTCCGCTCCGACCGCTTCCGCAGCCGCTGGGGACGGCGCCTGCCGTTCCTGATGGGGGCGACGCCCGTCGCGGCGCTCGTCCTCGTCGCGCTGGGGCATTGCGCGATGATCGGGCATGCCACCGACCGCCTGCTTGGGACCTGGTCGCCCGGCGTGGATGCGTGCGTGCTGGCGTGGTTCTGCCTGTTCTGGACACTGTTCGAGGGCGTCGCGGTCGTGACGCTCGCGTTGTACGGTGGCCTCGTGAACGACATCGTGCCGCGCCCCGTGCTCGGGCGGTTCTACGCGGGCTTTCGCATCGTCAGCCTCGGCGCCGGCATCCTGTTCAACCTGTGGGTATTCCGCCTCACCGAGCATCACCTGCGCGAAGTCTTCCTCGCCATCGGGCTGTTCTTCGGCGTCGCCTGCATGCTGATGTGCTGGCGCCTGCGCGAAGGCGAATACGGGCCGCTGCCGCTGGACGGGCAGGACGGGCAGGGCGCGCATGGGCCGGCATCCTGGGGCGCCATGGCCCGGGCGTATTGGCGCGAATGCCTGTCGGACCGCTATTTCCTGCTCGTCTTCCTCGCGCTCACGGCGTCGGAGCTGACGTTCTCCCCGTTCAACACGTTCTCGCAGCTGTATGCGGAATCGCTGGGGATGGACAAGGCCCAGCTGGGCCGGCTGCTGGCGACGTCGTACGCGCTGTCGATCGGGCTGTCGTCCGCGGTCGGCTGGCTGGTCGACCGCTACAGCGCGGCCAGCGTCACGCTGCTGGTGATGGGCCTGTACCTGTGCGTGGCGGGCGGCGGCTACTTCGCCGTGCATGACCTGGACAGCTTCGCCGTCGTCTATGTGTTGCACGTGCTCGTGTCGGGCGCTTATTACACGGCGTCCGCGTCGCTGCCGATGGTATTGTTCCCGCGCGCCCGCTTCCTCCAGTTCGACGCGGCGAAGCGGCTAGTCTTCTCGACCTCGAACACCGTGCTGAGCTTCCTGCTCGGCCCCATGCTCGACGCGACGGGTCACCACTACGGCCTGACGCTGTCGTTCGGGGCATTGCTGGCGGCGGCCAGCGTCGTCACGTTCCGGACGCTGTTCCGCGCGGCGCGCGGGCGCGTCGGCGCGGCGTCGTCGGCGTGACGCCCGCTGCGGGATCGCCCGCCGCGGGATCGCCCGCCGGACCTGTCGATTCGCGCACGACGAGTTTCGCCGGGAAGGCGATGCGCGCCGGGTCCGTGACGCCGCCGGCGATCATGCCGACCACTTCGCGCACGGCATAGGCGGCGATCGCGTCGAACGGCTGGTGCATCGTCGTCAGGCGCGGGTACACGCAGTTTGCGGTCGGGATGTCGTCGAAGCCGATCACGGAGATGTCGTCGGGAACCCGCAGGCCGCGGCTGTTGATGGCGTCCATCGCGCCGAACGCCATCTCGTCGTTGGCGGCGAAGATGGCGGTCGGCGCGACGGGGAGGGCGAGCAGGCTTTCGGTGGCCGCGAAGCCGCCCGTCTGCACGAACGCGCCGTTGACGACGAGCGCCGGATCGGGCGCGATGCCGGCCGTCCGCAGCGCGTCTTCATAACCGCGTTGGCGCTCCGCGCTCTGGCCGGTGCCCGGATTGCCGGCGATGAAGGCGATGCGGCGGTGGCCCAACCCCAGCAGGTGCTCGACGGCCGCGCGCGCGCCCAGGCGGTTTTCCGCCGCCACGACGGGCACCGCGAGCGGGCGGGCATCGAAGCTGATCACGACGCTGGCCAGTTGCTGGCGCTCGATGGCGTCGAGATAGCGGTCGTCCGCGCCCGGCATCACGAGTAGCAGGCCGTCGCACAGCTTGCCCAGCAGGTCGCAGGTCGCCATGCGGTCGGGGCTGTCGAAGCGCTCGGCGTTGAACAGCAACAGGTCGTAGCCCTGCGCGCGTGCATGCGTGCTCAGCGCGCGGATGATCTCGTGCAGCACGACGGGGCCGTAGTTGTTGACGAACACGCCGAGCAGGCGGCTGCGCTCGCCGCGCATGCGCCGCGCCAGCGGATCCGGCGTGTACTGCAGCTGCGCGGCGGCGGCCATGATGCGTTCGCGCGTCTCGGCCGACACATAACCCTCGCCGCGGATGGCGCGCGATGCCGTGATCGGCGCCACCCCTGCGAGCCGGGCGACTTCACTGAGTTTGCTGGTTTTGCGCATGGCGTATCCGAAAAGCACGCAGTGTGACGGATTTATGAGACAACGTACATCACAAATTTCGTCAAAGGTATGACTGTTTCGTATGGATGCCAGCGTTTCACGACACAAAATTCACCGAAACCTCTGTAAAATCATCGAGAAAACAACGGTTTATGGTCGATTTGGTGTCGTTTGTGCGCTATTGCTCTTTAATAATCGCTTGTGGTAACGTGACCACCATCCCGCGTAAAGACTCCTCAGACGGGATCGAACCTATAACGACAAACAATGGAGACAAGATGAACAAGACGTTGCTCGCCACGCTGTTGCCGGTGGCGCTGGCCGCTGCATACGGGAATCCGGCCCTGGCCCAGGACACTGCCGCTCCCGCCACCCCCGCAAGCGATGCGGCGCCGCCTTCCCAGGACGCGGCCACGGCGGGTGCAGCGGGTACGACCCCTGCGGCCGCCAACACCGTCGTCGTGACGGGCTTCCGTTCCAGCCTGCAGAAGGCGCTGAACCTGAAGCAGCAGGCCATCGGCGTGCGCGATTCCATCGTCGCCGAGGACATCGGCAAATTCCCCGAGGCGAACGTGGCGGAGTCGCTGCAGCGCGTGCCGGGCGTGATCCTGAATCGCGACGAAAGCTCGGCCGAGGGCCAGCGCATCTCGATCCGCGGCCTGCCGACCGATTACACGGTCACCACGCTGAACGGCGCCCCGGTCAACACGACGTCCACGAGCACCATCGGCAGCGCGGCGCGCGGCTTCAACTACGACGTGTTCGCGTCCGAGCTGTTCGGCCGCGTCGACTTCTACAAGACGCCGCTGGCGGAACTGCCCGAAGGCGGCATGGGCGGCGTCGTCGACCTGCAGACGCCGCGTCCGTTCGACAGCCCGAAGCGCACCGTCCGTTACGGCGTGTCGGCCGCGTACAACACGATGTCGGAGAAGACCGATCCGAACCTGTTCGCCCTGTATTCGAACACGTGGGGCAACTGGGGCTTCCTCGCCGGCGCGTCGCACTCGAAGGCCGTCAACAACCGCTCCGGCTTCGAGGCGACGGGCGGCTACAACAGCTCGCGCCGCGGCAGCGCATCGCCCGTGCTGGGCAACTTTGCGCTGCAGCTCGACTACGACGACCCGCGCGCCAACCTGTCCGGCTACACGCGCGACCAGATCGACAATGCTCTGCTGCCCCGCATCTACCGCTTCTACGGCTCGCAGAACCGGCGTACGCGCGACGGCCTCGTGACGTCGCTGCAGTTCAAGGAGGGTGGCCTGAACATCAGCCTGGACGGCCTGGCCTCGCAGCTGAAGAACAGCCGCGACGAGCTGTACTACGGCATCCTGATCCGCAACAGCAAGACGACCGACCGCACCGCGCCCGCCGGCCAGACGGGGCACAACGGCCTCGTGCCGCTGAATGTCCACATCGATCCGGACTCGAACCTGTTGACGGGCACCTTCGGCAATACGTCGTACAGCAGCGGCGTCACGTATGGCGAGGACAAGACGAAGTTCGGCTACCTCGCCTTGAATGGTCGTTGGGAAGCTCGGCGCGGCACCGTGCTGACCGGCCAGCTGTCGGCCAACAACAGCGACGCGCTGAGCTACCAGGACACGCTGTCGGGCCAGATCTTCGGCGTCGATTCCACGATCGACTACGGCGCGGACCACGTGTACCCGTCGCTGTCCTCGCCCGTCGACTACACGAATCCCGCCAACTTCACGGGCTTCGGCATCGGCACGAGCTGGACGCGCGAGACCGACAAGGGCCGCCAGGCGCGCCTCGTGCTGGACCAGGACTACGGCCTGCGGGGCGACTGGACGGGTCATTTCAAGGGCGGCCTGGTGTACGTCGACACGACCAAGGGCATCGAGAAGCGCAATGGCACGGCCGCCATGACCACGAAGCTGAACCAGCTGGGCGACGCGGGCCTGCGCAGCGGCATGGTCTCGAACCTGCCCATTTCGAACCTGGACATGGGCGACGGCTGGCCGCACCGGTTCGGCACGTTCACGCGCGGCTACACCTTCGGCACGTTCGACCCGCTGGCGTACAACACGGGCGCCACGTTCACGCCGGCGCAAAGCTTCGGCGCCGAGGAAAAGGTCACCACCGCCTTCGTGCAGTCCGACTTCAAGGGCGAGGTGCTGGCGCGCGAACTGCGCATCAACGCCGGCGTGCGCTGGGCGCAGACGAAGCTTGGCATCGACAACTTCAAGAAGACGGGCAGCGGCAACACCTACGCGCCGAACGAGGAGCACGGCAAGTACACCAACGTGCTGCCGGTCGTCAGCGCAGCGTACGACCTGACGGAAGACCTGGTCTGGCGCGCATCGTACGGCAAGACGATCAGCCGCGCATCGCTGTCGATCATCGCCGCGCAGACCGTCATCCCGAACATGTTCGACAACACGGCCACGGCGGGCAATCCGAACCTGAAGCCGCAGCAGTCGAAGAACCTGGACACGAGCCTCGAATGGTATTTCAAGCCGGGCAGCGTGCTGTCGGCCGCGTACTTCAAGAAGGAGCTGACGGACGCCACCGTGTCGAGCACGACGCAGACGACGTTCGGCGCACTGGGCCTGCCCGACACGGCGCTGGGTGCCATCTTCCAGGACAAGAACGGCCACGTCGATCCGAACCTGCCGATGACCCTGCGCACCTACGGCAACGCGGGCCAGCAGACCTTGAAGGGCTACGAGCTCGCGTACCAGCAGGACTTCAACTTCCTGCCGGACCCGTTCAAGGGCCTCGGGGCGCTGGCCAGCTATACGCACATCGACCCGTTCAACAGCCAGAAGTGGATCACGACGGCGGGCAAGGAAATCGAGGTCAACTCGGTCCCGAAGTACGCGTACAGCTTCACCACGTATTACGAACGCGGCCCGCTGGCGATGCGCCTCTCGTACAATTACAAGGGCCGTTCGCTGCATCCGGATAATCCCAAGAACAATGGCGATGACCTGATCCGCTGGCGCGCGGCGCGCGGCTACCTGGATGGCACCATCAGCTACAAGCTGACGGAAAACCTGGAACTGCGCCTGGACGCCCTGAATCTGACCAATACGCTGTCCTACGATTATTTCGAGGATGCGACCGGCCGGTACGGCGACGGCCACCGCACCCGCATGGACTATGCAAAGTATGATGGCCGCACGATCAAGTTCGGCCTGCGCGGCAAGCTCTAATTTTCAGCATCGACGACCATATGACCATTGATTTCCAACGCCGCCGCCTGTTGCAGGGTGGCGCCGCCGCGGCGCTGCTGCCGCTCACCGGCACGATTCACGCCGCGGCCTCGCACCGTTTCGCCGTCGGCGAGCACGATTTCCTGCTGGACGGGAAACCGATCCAGATCCGCTGCGGCGAAATGCACTTCGCGCGCGTGCCGCGCGAGTACTGGGCGCACCGCCTGAAGACCATCAAGGCGATGGGCCTGAACGCCGTGTGCGCCTACCTGTTCTGGAATTACCACGAGTGGCGGGAGGGCCGCTACGACTGGGCCGCCCAGCGCGACGCCGCCGAGTTCTGCCGGCTCGCGCAGCAGGAAGGGCTGTGGGTGATCCTGCGCCCGGGCCCTTACGCCTGCGCGGAGTGGGAAATGGGCGGCCTGCCGTGGTGGCTGCTGAAGCACGACGGCGATGCGTTCCTGCGCAC
>NZ_JBFUDR010000021.1:0-37243 GCF_056404615.1 Massilia sp. P2_C2
GCCGACGCCTTTTCGCTGATCGTGGCGACGGCGCCGCCCGTGCCCGTGGCGATGGGCGTCTTGGCGAGCGCGAGCGGCGGTGCCAGGACGATGGACAGGATCAGCCCGCAGGCGAGGGCTTTGGCGGATGTGGTCATGGCTGGCGAAGGTAGTGGGGAATCATTGCAGGGCTCGTCCAGGTTCATTTGCGCTGGCTTGCCGTGATCTTCAGCGTGACGGGAATGACGTCGCCGGGCCGCGTGCCGGCCGCGCGCGCGGGCGGGATCGCGGAGGTGTCGAGCGTGACGCGGGCGCCGTGCAATGCTTCGGGTGTGGCCACCGGCTGGTCGGGACCGAGCGTGAATTCCTCGATGCCGTCCGGACCGTCGATGAGGAAGCGGAAGATCAGCCGTCCGGCCCAGATGCAGCGGGTATTCGCCGGGCAGCGGCTGTCGCTGAAGCTGTCGTAGGTGAGGACGAGCCCGCGCGCCAGCACGACGCTCTGTTCGGGCCGGAGCGGATAGACGGCGTCGGGCGGCGGCGGTGTGGTGCAGCCGGCCAGCAGCAGCGCGAGCGCCAGGGCAACCAGGGCGGCAAGCGGTCGCGGCAGCGTCATGGGGCGTCCTTTGTTTGCATAAAGCCAATAATAGCAAACTCGCCAGCCCGGGCCGGCGCGATTTGGCCCGGCCGTGGGATGCCGGTCGCGGCCGGTCAGACGATCGGGTAGCGGCGGAACACGGGCAATGCTTCCGCCCGCGTCGCCCAGGCCGCGAGGCGGGGAAAGTCGGCGGGCGAGACGATCTGCGGCACCATCAGCTGGATGAACGACCATGTCACCGCAGCCGTGATGGCGGCCTGGCCGAGGTCGACGATGTCGAGCGCGTCCGCTTCCCCGTCCAGCTGGCGGCAGGCGGCCAGCAATTGTTCCTGCACACGGTCGAGCCAGGGCTGGTGCTGTTTCTCGGGCGGGCGCAACTGGTATTCGTAGACGACCTGCGCCGTCTTTTCGCAGGCGGCCAGCGCCGGGCCGATGGCGCGCAGGGCTTGCGCGCGCGGGGCAGGGGCGCCCGGCAGCAGGGAGCGGCCGGCCAGCGCCTCGGCATACTCGATGATCAGCGTGGAATCGATCAGCACCGTCCCGTCGTTCAGTACGAGCGTCGGCGCCTTGACCACCGGATTGATGGCGGCAAAGGCATTGAAGTTGCGGAACACCGACAACGCCTTGTGTTCGAACGGGATGTCGAGCAGGTCCAGCGTGATGGCGACGCGGCGGACGAAGGGCGAATCGAGCATGCCGATGAGTTGCATGGGGTCTCCTGGTGGGTGCGATGGCCTTTTATTCTATTGCCTTTGCGGCAATGATGCAGGCCATGCATCGTGACTTGACGGCACGGGCGGCGCAGCCGATATTTGAAATCGTTTTCATAACCGGGCAACGAGGGGGAGAGGATGGGTGACGTGGTAAGAATGGCGCGGGAACGCGGGACGGATACGCGGCGGACACCGGCCGCGCAGGCGCCGCGCGTGCTGGCCGTCGACCTGTTCCGCGGCCTCGCTGTGATGGGCATGGTCATGGTCGCGTATGCGGGCGGCTGGGACCACCGTTTCACGTTCCTGACACACGCCGACTGGCGCGGGTTCGCCATCGCCGACATGATCTTCCCGGCTTTCCTGTTCTGTGCCGGCGCCGCCCTGCCGTACGCAATGCGACGGCGGGAAGCACAGGACAGGGCGGCCCTCGTCCGGCACGTGTGGCGTCGTGCCGCCGTGCTCGTCGCACTCGGCGTCCTGTTGAACCTGCTGCCCGGTTTCGACGTTGCTCACGTGCGCTTGCCGGGCATCCTGCAGCGCATCGGCCTGTGCTACGCCATCGCCGGCACCGGCTGTGTGCTGGTGGCGCGCCGCGACGGCCCGTCGGTCGCGGCGCTGGTCACGGCGCTGCTCGTCCTGCTGGCCGGTTACGCTGCGCTGCTGCTCGCATGGGACGCACCCGGCTGCGGCCGTGCCTGCTTCGATTCGGCGCATGCGCTGCCGGCCGTCGTCGACCGCGCCTTGTTCGGTGTCGCCCATTTGTGGCCGTGGGGGCGAACGGGCGACGTCGTCACCTACGATCCGGAAGGCCTCGTGTCGACGCTGGGCGCACTCGTCAACATGCTGCTCGGCGTGACGGCGTCCGTGCTGCTGATGCGCTCGCACAAGCCGGCCACACTGACGGCCCTTGCCATCGCCGGGGTGGCCTGTTTGCTGACCGGGTTCCTGCTCGATCCACTCGTACCCATGGTCAAGAAGCTGTGGACGCCGAGCTTTGCGCTCGCGTCCGGCGGATTCTCGCTGCTGGCACTGCTGATCCTGATCCGCCTCGTACCGCCCGGTACGGAGGCGCCGGCGTGGACACGGCCGGTGCTTGCGTTCGGCACGAATGCGACGCTGGCCTTCGTCGGCATCACGCTGATCGATACCGCCATGCAACTGTCTTTGGGAAGCGTTGGCAGCGGGCACGACCTGCTGGCGGACATGCTGGCCCGCCTGATCCCGGAGGCCCGGGTGGCATCGGCCGCGTATTCGGCCTTGCTGCTGGGTGTGCTCGGCGCAGGGCTCTGGCAGTTGTACCGCAGGCGGATCGTGATCCGGATCTGAAAAACCGGCGTATGCTGGCGCTCATCTCAACCGGACCGGAGAGTACAGATGACGCGTTTGACCGCAGCGGATTTCGACCCCGAGGTATTGAAATTGTTCGATGGCTATGTGCACGGACGCGTATCGCGCCGCGATTTCCTTGCGCGTGCGGGCCGTTATGCCGCCGGCGGCACAACGGCCGCCACGTTGCTGGCGCAATTATCGCCATCGTTCGCCGCGCCCCTGGTCGCGTTCGCGGACGCGCGCCTGAAGACGGCCTATGTCGACTTCCCGTCGCCGCAGGGCTACGGCAAGGTCCACGGCTACCTGGCCGAGCCGGCGCATGCGAAGGGTAAGTTGCCGACGATCCTCGTCGTGCACGAAAACCGCGGCCTGAACCCGCACATCGAGGACATCGCGCGCCGTATCGCGCTCGACGGTTATGTCGCCTTCGCCCCGGACGCGCTGTACCCGCTGGGCGGCTACCCGGGCGACGAGGACAAGGCGCGGGACCTGTTCCCCAGGCTGGATCAAACCAGGACCCGTGCCGACTTCATCGCGGCCGCCCATGCGCTGGCGACGCTGCCGCAGGGCACGGGCAAGGTCGGCGTGGTGGGCTTCTGCTACGGCGGGGGCATCGCCAATTATCTCGCGACGCAGTTGCCGGACCTGGCGGCCGCCGTGCCGTTCTACGGCATGCAGCCGCCGGCCGCGGACGCCGCGCGCATCCGTGCGCCGTTGCTGATCCACGATGCCGGCAAGGACGAACGCATCCTGGCCGGCTGGCCAGCCTACGAGGCCGCGTTGAAGGCGAACCACGTCGACTACCAGCACTTCGTCTACCCGGGCGTCGAGCATGGCTTCAACAACGACACGACGCCGCGCTACGACGAGGCTGCGGCGAAGCTGGCGTGGGGACGGACGATGGCGTTCTTCAAGACAAAGCTTGCCTAAATTCGGGGTCAGTAAATTCGGGGTCAGAGCATTTTTTTCCCGAGATTCGGGGTCAGAGCACGTTTTCTGATGTGCGAGAAAAATAGCTGTTCGCGTCGATTTGCCGGTGATGGTGGATGATGACAGGGCGGCAAAAAGGGCTCTGACCCCGAATTTTCGGAAATTTGTGCTCTGACCCCGAATTTTGCGGGCAAAACAAAAGGCACCCGCAGGTGCCTTTGTCGTTGGCCGAGAAGAGGGCTTACACGTAAGCCGACAGCGCGGTCTTCATCTTCTTCAGTGCGGCCGATTCGATCTGGCGGATGCGCTCGGCCGATACGCCGAACTCTTCGGCCAGCGTGTGCAGCGTGGCACCCGAACCGTCGTYGTTGGCCAGCCAGCGTGCTTCCACGATGCGGCGCGAACGCGGGTCCAGTTTCGACAAGGCCGTTTCCAGGCCTTCCGATTGCAGGCGAACCTTTTCTTCGCCTTCCAGGACCTTCGTCGGCTCCTGCTGGTCCGAAGACAGGTAGGCGATCGGCGAGAACTTGTCGTCTTCGTCGTCGGTCGGTGCTTCCAGTGCGATGTCGCGGCCGGACAGGCGCGTTTCCATCTCGATCACTTCCTCGCGCTTGACGTCCAGCAACTTGGCGAGATCGTCGACTTGCTGCGGCGACATGGCGTCAAGACCCTGCTTATTGCTGCGCAGGTTGAAGAACAGCTTGCGCTGCGCCTTGGTCGTTGCGACCTTGACCAGACGCCAGTTCTTCAGGATGTATTCGTGCATCTCGGCCTTGATCCAGTGCATGGCGTAGGACACCAGGCGCACGCCCTGGTTCGGGTCGAAGCGCTTGACTGCCTTCATCAGGCCGATATTGCCTTCCTGGATCAGGTCGGCGTGGGGCAGGCCATAGCCCAGGTAACCGCGCGCGATCGACACGACCAGGCGCAAGTGCGACATCACGAGTTTTTGTGCGGCGTCCAGGTCGTTCTTATCCCGCAACTGCGTAGCCAGCGAAACCTCTTCTTCGTGGGACAGCATCGGCAGGCGATTCACTGCCGAGATATAGGCATCGATATTGCCAAGATTGCCACTGAAACCCAGTCCCAGAGCACGACTGCCGGCCGGAACCAATGCGGATTGTGCGGACATAGTCACTCCCTCTGATTTAAGCTGCTGCATCGTCTCGCCATCTCCAGAGCCCCGAAGGCGCAGCTGGCTGGCTTGTGTCGGGATGCTGACGGTGCTATCAAAACCATTTCCCGCGATAGTCTGGCGTAATATTAGCACTCTCTTGAGGTGAGTGCTAGGCGCCACCATATCCCCTTGGACGGGTTTAAGCTTCATTAAAGAATTGCCTATGGGAACCGAAATCAGGGCGATTCCACTCTAGAGCAGACGCGAGTGGCTCAGTTGATTTGGGTCAAATGTGTCGCTCGTATCGATTGAATTTCATGGATGACAGATTAGGCGACGCGTGCTGCGGCTTCTGTTGGTTAGCGCACGTTGCCGTGTAGGCGCATGCCTCGCGTCCGCTGCTGGATTTGACTGGCCAGCAGCGGACGGGTTCGCGCGACGTTGAGCAGAATAAAAACTTAGTTGAGCCGCGCCAGATGCCTCTGCACCGACAACATGGCGCCAACGAGTCCGAGCCCGGCGCTGATCGCCAGCAACGCGGCCATGCCGAGCGGTGGCAGGGCGGCCAACTGGAATTCCGACGCATACAGCCGGGCGAACTCGGCGATGGCCGTGTTCAGCGGACGCAGCGCCAGCGCCACCGCCCCCAGCGCCACGGCGCCGGCACACAGGCCCAGCAGGGCACCCGTGTAGTAGAACGGGCGGTGGATGAAGTTGTCCGTCGCGCCCAGCAGTTTCGACACGGCGATTTCCTCCCGCTGCGTCAGCACTTGCAGGCGAATGGTATTGAACACGACGGCGATCACGACGACGCCCAGCGTCAGTGCGAGCAGCAACAGTGCGAGGCGCAGCACGCCCAGCAGGGCGGCCAGGCGCTTGACCCAGGCCGAATCGACCTGCACGGTGTCGACACCAGGCAGCGCGCGCATCTGTTCGGCGATGCCGTCCACGCGGGCGGCCTCGGCGCCGCTGGCGAAGCCTTCCAGCTTCATCACATAGCTGTCCGGCAACGGGTTATCGCCCAACGTGGCGATCACGTCGGAGAGGCCGCTCTTTTCCTTCAGGCTGGCCAGCGCCTGCTCGCGCGGCACGAAGCTGACTTTCGCATGGCTCCCGTGCAGGATGCGCTGCAGTTGCGGGGCCAGCGCCTGTGCCTGCTCGCGCGGCGTGTCGGTCTTGAGGAACAGGCTGATTTCCGGATCGACGGACAATTCTTCCGACAGGGGCCGGACGTTGTCGAGCAGGGTGACGCCGGCGAAGGGCAGGGCCAGCGCGACGGCGACGACGAGCACGTTGAACAGGAAGCTGCCGGGCGCCTTGCGCACGTGGGACAACGCTGCGCCGAGCGCAAAGCGGTGCTGGCGGAACCAGATGTTCATGCGGCACCTCCCACCACCTGGCCATGTTCGAGACGGATCACGCGCGCGGCGCTGTCCAGGATGTCTTCGTCATGGGTCGAGATGACGCACGTCACGCCGACCGAGTGGAAGGCGTGCAGCGCGTCGATGWCCTTGTCGGCGGCGGCGCGGTCGAGATTCGCGGTCGGCTCGTCGGCCAGGATGATCTGCGGACGGTTGACGATGGCGCGGGCGATCGCCACGCGCTGCTGTTCGCCACCCGACAATTCCATCGGCAGCGCCAGGGCGCGGTCGAGCAGGTCGACCTTGTCCAGCGCCGCGCGGGCGCGCTGCTCGGCCTGCGCCTTGGGCGCGCCGGTGACGATCAGCGGCAGCATCACGTTGGCCAGCAGGTGGCGGTCGTTCAGCAGGCGCTGGTTCTGGAAGATCAGGCCGAGGTTGCGGCGCAGGAAAGGCACGCCCGCCCTGCGGAGGCGGCCGACGTCCTGCCCGTTCACGATCACGCGGCCGGACGTGGGGCGTTCGATCGCGGCGACCATTTTCATCAGGGTGGACTTGCCGGCGCCGGACGGGCCGGCCAGGTACACCAGCTCGCCCTTGGCAATGTTCAGCGACACGTCGGCGAGCGCCAGCGTGTCGGCGGAATCCGAGTACTTCTTCGAGACGGACTGGAATTCGATCATCGCGCGTTTATCCCAGCAGCGCCTCGGCGAATTCGTCGGCGCTGAAGGGTTGCAGGTCCTCCAGCTTTTCGCCCACGCCGATGAAATACACCGGCACCGGGCGGGTGCGTGCGATGGCGGCCAGGATGCCGCCCTTGGCCGTGCCGTCCAGCTTCGTGATCACGAGGCCGGTCAGCTGCAGCGCGTCGTCGAACGCCTTCACCTGGGCGAGGGCGTTCTGGCCCGTATTGCCGTCGATGACGAGCACGACTTCATGCGGCGCGTCTTCCATGCCCTTGCCGATCACGCGCTTGATCTTCTTGAGTTCTTCCATCAGGTGCAGCTGCGTGGGCAGGCGGCCCGCGGTGTCGACCATGACGACGTCCACGCCGCGCGCCTTGCCGGACTGGACAGCGTCGAACGCGACGGCCGCCGGGTCGCCGGACTGCTGCGAGATCACGGTGACGTTGTTTCTCTGGCCCCAGACCATCAGCTGTTCGCGCGCGGCGGCGCGGAACGTGTCGCCGGCGGCCAGCAGCACGGACTGCTCGTGGTGCTGCATGTGCTTGGCCAGCTTGCCGATGGTCGTCGTCTTGCCGGCGCCGTTGACGCCCGCGATCATCATCACGAGCGGCTCGTGGCGGCCCAGTTCGAGCGGTTTTTCCAGCGGACGCAGCAGGTCGACCAGCAGCGACTTCAGCGCCACCTTGACGGCGGCGGCGTCCAGCAGTTTTTCTTCCTTGACCTTGCGCCGCAGGTTGTCCAGCAGGTATTGCGTGGCATCCATGCCGGCGTCGGACATCAGCAGCGCGGATTCGAGTTCCTCGTACAGGTCTTCGTCGATGCGCGCGCCGACGAACAGCAGCGACAGATTGCTCGACGTCTTGGAGAGGCCGGCCTTCAGGCGCGACATCCAGGAGCGCCTGGCTTCCGCCGCGCTGACGGGACGTTCGGCCGTCTCGGGGAACAGCTGGCCTTCGTAGGCGGACGGGGCGGCGGCATCGAGCGGGGCGGGGACGTCGATGTCGGTCTCGGGCGCGACCGGCGCGTCCTCGCCGCTGCCGAACAGGCGGCGCAGGAAACCCGGCTGCTCGGCCTGTTGCTCGGCCGGCGCGTCGGCCGTCGACGGGGTGGCAACTGAAGCGGGCGCTGCGGGTTCGACCGCAGCCGGCGTCTCGGCTTCAGGTTTTTTCTTTTTGAAGAAACTAAACATTGTGTATTCGGGAGGGCGGCGGATGGGCCGGATAGGGTCGCGCGTATTCTACCAGAGCGGGGCCGGTTCTCCTTGCTGAGTAACCGGAAAGCAATCCGGGGCTTCCGTCGCATGGTTACATGAGGGCCTCGACAGCAACCTCGGCACATAAACGCTGCCGCTGGTATCCTGTCGTTTCCGAAGGACTACCTTCGCCGTTCCGGTGTCGCCGGCGAGACGCAAACGTCACGCGTGGGCACGGGGTGCCCACCCTACGTAATATGAACATCGTAGGGTGGGCACCCCTGTGCCCACGCGGATGCCAGCGCATTCGCCAGCGCATCCCTTGCATCATGAAACATAGACTTTTTCTTTTCGACCTCGACGACACCCTGCTCGATTTCAAGGCGTCCGAACAAAGTTCGTTCGACCGCACGCTGCGCGAACTGGGCCTGGACGCGATCCCGGAAGGGTTGTTCGCCCGCTACCAGGCCGTCAATACGGCCCTGTGGAAGAGCTTCGAGCAGGGCACCGTGTCCAAGGATTTCCTGAAAGTGGAACGGTTCCGCAAGACCTTCGCCGCGACGGGCCTCGACCTCGATCCGGAAAGCGCGAGCCGCCTGTATCTCGAATCGCTGTCCGAGGCCGTCGTCCTCATCGACGGCGCGCGCGAGTTGTGCGCCACCCTGGCCGCCGTCGGCGAAGTGGGCATCATCACCAACGGCGTCGAGCAGATCCAGCACCGCCGCATCGTGAGTGCGGGATTGCACGAACACGTGTCGTTCGTGGCCACGTCCGAAGCGTGTGGCTACGCCAAGCCGGACAGCCGCTTCTTCGACTACACGGTGAAAATGGCGCGTGCGTTTTCTCACGCGGAAACGGTCATCGTCGGCGACCGGCTCGACGCCGACATCCTCGGCGCCAACCGGTTCGGCATCGAAAGCTGCTGGTTCAATCCGGCCGGTCTCGCCAACGACACGCAGGCGCTGCCCACCTTCGAGGTGGCGCGGCTGCACGACGTCGTTGCCGCATTGCGCGGCCTCGTCGCCGCGTGAACCGGAGAGTCAGCCGGCCCTGGCCGCCTGCGCGTTGCGGCGGATCGTGTCCAGCGTGGCGTTCGGCGTGATCAGGTTGCCGTCGTAGCGCAGTTCGATCAGCGCCGGCAATTTTTGCGTGCGCGTGAACTCGATGGCGCGGGCGAGGGCCGGGCCGAATCCGGCCGTCGTCGCCACCGCCTCGCCGTGGCCGCCGTACGCTTGCGCCAGTGCCGCGAAGTCCGGGTTGTGCAATTGCGTGCCCGAAACGCGGCCCGGATATTCGCGCTCCTGGTGCATGCGGATCGTGCCGAACATGTCGTTGTTGAATACGAGGAAGATGACGCCGGCGCCGTATTGCACGGCCGTCGCCAGTTCCTGGCCCGTCATCATGAATTCGCCGTCGCCGGCGAAGGTCACGACGGTGCGCTCCGGCCGCACGATCTTCGCGGCGACGCCGGCCGGGACGGCATATCCCATCGCGCCGCTCGTCGGCGCGAGCTGGGTGCGCATGGCGCCGTAGCGCCAGAAGCGGTGCGCCCAGGTGGCGTAGTTGCCGGCGCCGTTCGTGACGATCGTGTCGCGCGGGAGGGCCGCCTGCAGGTCCCGCACCATCTGCCACAGATCCAGCGGGGCAGCGCCGTCCTTGAAGATCGGCGGCTGTTCCTGCCAGGCGCGCAGCTCGGCCTTCGCTTGTTCCACGGTGTGGCGCCACGCGGAGGCATCGACCGGTTCCATCGCCGCCAGCATGCTCGCGGCCTGCGGCGCGCCGCTCGCGATCATCAGCTCGGCCTGATAGACGCTGCCCAGCTCTTCCGGATCCGGGTGGATGTGCACGAGGCGCTGGCGCGGCACGGGCGACGCCAGCAGCGAGTAGCCGCTCGTCGTCATCTCGCCCAGGCGCGGGCCGAAGGCGATCAATACGTCCGCTTCCTTCACGCGCGTGGCCAGCTTCGGATTGATGCCGATGCCGACGTCGCCCACGTAGTGCGGATGCTCGTTGTCCAGCAAGTCCTGGAAACGGAATGCGCAGGSGACGGGCAGCACGTTCGCCTCGGCGAATCGTTGCACGTCGGCGCACGCCTGGTCCGTCCACGTGCCGCCGCCCAGCAGAAGCAACGGTTTTTTTGCGCCGCTCAGCATCGTGCGCAGTTGCGCGATCTGGTCGGCTGACGGCGCAGCCTGCGTCGGCTGGTAGCGGCGCGTGTCGGCGACGTCGGCGCGCGCCACGAGCATGTCTTCCGGCAGTGCGAGGACGACCGGGCCCGGACGGCCGCTCGTCGCCACCTGGAACGCGCGCGCAAGATATTCGGGGATGCGTTCGGCGCGGTCGATCTGCGCCACCCACTTGGCCATCTGGCCGTACATGCGGCGGTAGTCGATTTCCTGAAACGCTTCGCGGTCCATGAAATCGGTGCCGACCTGGCCGATGAACAGGATCATCGGCGTGGAATCCTGGTACGCGGTGTGCACGCCGATGGAGGCATTGGTCGCTCCGGGGCCGCGTGTGACGAAGCAGATGCCGGGCTTGCCCGTCAGCTTGCCGTAGGCCTCGGCCATGAACGCCGCGCCGCCTTCCTGGCGGTTGATGACGAAGCGGATGTTCGAGTCGTGCAGCGCGTCCAGCACGTCGAGATAGCTTTCGCCGGGCACGCCGAAGGCGGTGTCCACGCCGTGGACCTGGAGCGCATCGACCAGGATCTGGCCGCCGCTGCGGGAAGGGTGCGTCATGGTGAGGTCGTCCTTATCAACATGGAATCCGGGCATTCTAGGGGAGGCGGTCACGGCTGGCTTTTGAAATAGCGACACGACATTTCACAAAAGGCAGCGAAACAGACTGTACGTCCAGCATCGGTTAAAATGATGCCCGTGAAGCAGGCCAGACAGCCGCTGGTCCACGCCGCAAGGTCGTGGGCGGGAGGAAGGTCCGGACTCCATAGAGCAGGGTGACGGTTAACGGCCGTCCGCCGAAAGCCGGGCGCAAGCCGGGTATAAGGCGAGGAATAGGGCCACAGAGACGAGCGTATTCAGTTACGGTGAAACGCGGTAACCTCCACCTGGAGCAATTCCAAATAGGCACGCGTTGAGGTTGCTCGCGGAGCGTGCGGGTAGGAAGCTTGAGCGCCGGAGTAATTCGGCGCCTAGAGGAATGGCTGTCATAGCGTCCGCAAGGGCGTTACACAGAATCCGGCCTATCGGCCTGCTTTACACATTATTCAGGGCCCCGGGGAGATGACGATGACCTACATCCTTGCCCTCGACCAGGGCACCACGAGCTCGCGCGCCATCCTGTTCGATCGCCAGGGCCAGGTCGTGCGCATCGCCCAGCAGGAATTTCCCCAGCATTTTCCGCGGCCCGGCTGGGTCGAGCACGACCCGCTCGACATCTGGCACAGCCAGCTCGCCTGCGCGCGCGAGGTGCTGCGCGAGGCCGGCGTCGATGCGGCCGACGTGGCCGCGATCGGCATCGCCAACCAGCGCGAAACGACGGTCGTGTGGGACCGCCGCACGGGCGAGCCGCTGTGCCACGCCATCGTCTGGCAGGACCGGCGCACGGCGGAACTCTGCGACGACCTGCGCGCGGCCGGCAAGGCCTCCCTCATCCAGCGCAAGACCGGTCTCGAACTGGACGCCTATTTTTCCGCGACCAAGCTGCAATGGCTGCTGACCAATGTGCCGGGCGCACGCACGCGGGCGGAGCGCGGCGATCTCGCCTTCGGCACCGTCGACAGCTGGCTCACGTACAAGCTGACGGGGCGCCACGTCACGGATACGAGCAATGCCGCGCGCACGATGCTCTTCAATATCAACAGCCTGCGCTGGGACCCGGAATTGCTGGCCCTGTTCGACGTGCCGGCCTCGATGTTGCCGGAAGTCGTGCCCAGTTCCGGCATCGTCGCCGAGTCCGATCCGTCGTGGTTCGGGCGCGCCATCCCCATCGCGGGCATCGCCGGCGACCAGCAGGCCGCCACGTTCGGCCAGGCCTGCCACAGGCGCGGCATGGTCAAGAATACGTATGGCACCGGTTGCTTCATGCTGATGCATGCGGGGAACGTGCCGCCCGCTTCGCACAACCGGCTGCTGGCCACCGTCGGCTGGACCCTCGACACCCACACGGATTACCTGCTCGAAGGCAGCGTGTTCATGGGCGGCGCCACCGTGCAATGGCTGCGCGACGGCCTGGGCATCATCAAGCAGTCGTCCGACGTCGAGGCGCTCGCGCTGTCGGTGCCGGACTGCGGTGGGGTGATGCTCGTGCCGGCCTTCGTCGGCCTGGGCGCGCCGCATTGGGACGCGTATGCGCGCGGCACCATCGTCGGCATGACGCGTGGCACGACGGCCGCCCACATCGCGCGCGCCGCCGTCGAGGCCATCGCCTACCAGAGCGCGGAACTGCTGGCCGCCATGCAGAAGGATGCCGACTGCGCCGTGCACGAAGTGCGCGCGGACGGCGGCGCCGCGCGCAACGACCTCCTGATGCAATTCCAGGCCGACCTGCTGGGCGTGCCCGTCGTGCGGCCGCAGGTGACGGAGACGACTGCCCTCGGCGCCGCCTGCCTGGCCGGGCTGGCCGTCGGCTTCTGGTCGTCGCGCGAGGAGATATCGGCCCGCTGGCGCAGCGAGCGAAGGTTCGAACCGCAACTGCCGGCCGCACGGCGCGACGAGATGATGGCGCGCTGGGCACGCGCGGTCGCGCATGCACGCGCGTGGGCCGTGCCGGAACATCACTGACGCTCTCGTGCGGCCGCGCCGGCGCGGATGGGGCAGAATCGGCTCGACATCGCTCATTCGACCGGAGGCGCCTTTGAAATTCCTGAAGGGATTCTTTTCGACCGCGCACGCGCTGCTGGGGATGTTGTTCGTGCTCGTCTCCGTGCTGCTCACGGTGCTGGCCATCAAGACCGGCTGGATCGCCATCGGTGCCATCGGCGGCGATGGCGACAAGAGCGCCGAAATGGCCATCGAGGCGATCGGCCTGCTGGCCATCGCCGTCGTCTCGCTGCAGATCGCCCAGACCATCACCGAGGAAGAAGTCGTGCGCGACGCCCACATCAGCGCGCCCACGCGGGTACGCCGCTACCTGTCGCGGTTCATGGTCGTCGTCGTCGTGGCGCTCTCGATCGAGGGCCTGGTCGGCACGTTCAAGGCCTTGCACGAGGAACCGGAACTGTTGCCGCATGCGGCGTCCGTCTTCGCCGCGGCCGGAGTACTGCTGTCCGGCTGGGGTGTGTTCATCCGTCTCAACAAGGCGGCGGAAGAACTGGAGCCGGAAGCGATGGAAGCGGCCAAGAGCGAAGATGCCAAGGTGGACGAATGACCAATATTGCTGGCGATGTGATCAATGTGAAATTGTGAGAGCTTCTCGTTCACTTATGTCGATATACTGATGGCAAGGTTTTTTACTTTTAATTATCACGGGTGCCGATCGCGCTGTCTGTTGCATAGCCCGGTTTATCGAGAGTTTTATGTTTGTTGGGCAAATCACCCTTCCTGAGAATGCCGATTTCGAATGCCTACTGGGCCAGGTGCTGGCGTGGTGGCCGGAAGAACTGGCCGGCGACGCCGCCGCCGACGCCGGTGCACGGCAATCGTCGGTGACCCGGCTGTATGAAACGAGCATTGCGCCGCTGGCGATCCAGTCGGCCAGCATGCTGCTCGTGCAGCTCGACTGGGTCCTGTACGGGATCGTCATCGATCTGTCGCGCAAGGTCTCCCGCGTGCGCATCAAGGACATCCGCCCGCAACTCGTCAAGGACAGATTCCACTCATTGCTGAGGCATACCGCGCTGCCCCAACTGCTCGGCGAAAAGGAGTGGGATGGCTCGTTCGAGCGGGACGAACTCGTGAATTATTTGCGGGCTGAGGAAATGGCCGCCGTTTGAAAAACAGCCTGCTCAGCTGAACCGGTGGCTCTCGTGGCGACCCGGGGTGGATAAAAAGTGGCTCTCCGTTAATAAATATATCAAAAGTGACAATCGGAGAGTTTGTACATACTGCGTTCATGGCATGATGCGCGGTTCTGTGCCGGTCTATCGATCGCGCACCGGAATCCACATAACAATCGCACGCGCCGCAATGGCGCCGTGCATGCAAACGGGCCGCCACACGGCCACTAGGGAAATCATGAAAAAGACAATGGGACTGGCCCTGCGCGGCCGGACCACAATCAGCCTCGCCTGCCTGGTCTTGACGGCTTGCGGCGGTGGCAGCGGGGGCGGGAGCTCCGGCACCAACAACAATAATGGCGGCACGACGCCTCCTCCACCCGTGGCAACCACGCCGGAAGTCAAGCTGCTGTCCGGCACCGTCACGCGTTTCGCGGCCCAGAGCAGCAGCGTGGCCTTCGAGGTGCAGATCAAGCCGAATTTCACGCCGACGGGAACGCTGTTCGTCAACGCCAGCGACAAGGCCGGCGTGATCGGCCAGCAGGTCGGCGTGACCGCGGGCACGGACGGCAGCTATGTGCTCGCCCTGGAAACGGTCACTGATACGAAGCCTGGTCACTATACCGGCGACATCACGCTGAAGCTGTGCGCCGACCAGGCTTGCGCCACCCCGCAGGCGGTGTCTTCGATGACGGTGCCCTACGACGTGACCGTGCAGGGAGCCGGCACGGCCTGGCCGGGCGACCGCCTGACTGCGCTGACGCCCTGGACCGATGTGCCGGACTGGACTACCTTCCAGGGCAACGCCGCCCATACGGGTTATGTGCCCGTCGAGATCAAGCCGGAACAACTGCTGCCGCGCTGGAAGATGGGTGCGCTCACTCAGACCAACAACTATTATTCGGCTTACACGGCGACGCTGGTGGCTGCCGACGGCGTGTTCTATGCGGCCGGGAACAACCAGCTGATGGCGCGCAAGGAGTATGACGGCAGCACCGTCTGGTCGTACGACGTCAGCTCGATGACCTACCCATCGGTCAATCCGCCCTCGGTTGCCAACGGCATCGTTTACATGGCGGCCGGCCAGCAGCCGACGACGATGTTCGGCTTCGATGCCGCCAGCGGCGCGGTGCGATTCCGCGCGCCGATGGGTTCGCAGTGGAATTCCAGTAACCTTGCACCGGTCGCGGTGGACGATGCCGTCTACACGAACAGCGCATATAGCGGGCTGTATGGCATTTCTTCGGCCGGGGATCCGTTATTCGTTATGAATGCGAATCAGGCCTCGCTGTCGATCCCGGCCGTGGACGCCAATGCCGCCTATCTCTTCGATGGTTCGCTGCAGATCATCGACCGCAAGACGGGGAAGGTGTTGAGCACTGCGCGCGATGGCAGCAATACCTATACTTACCAGGCGAGCGGTGCACCCGTGCTGGGTGCCCCCGGCAGCCTGTTCGTTGCGCGTTACGGCAATGCGGTGACGTACGGCGGCACCAATGGCAATGAACTGCTCCGGTTCAACATCGCTAAAAGCTATGTCGACTGGCGCATCCCGGGCAACTACCCGCTGACGCCGGCTTATGCTTCCGGTGTCGTGTACGCGCCGAACACCAATCCGTACCGGATCGAAGCCCGGGCCGAGGCCGACGGCGCGCTGCAATGGTCCTGGACGCCGCCGCAAGCCGCGGAAACGGGCTGGGTGGCCGAGCCGCTCGTCACGAAGAACCTGTTGTTCGTCAGCACCAACGTGGCGACCTATGCCATCGACCTGCGCACCCACAAGACGGTGTGGAGCTATCCGGCCGGAGGCAAGCTGGCGCTGACCCGCAGCGGCGTCCTGTACATCCAGAATGCCGAGGCAACGGTGGCGTTCAACGTGAAGTAAGCCAGCCGGGGCGGCGTCGGGACAGGTTCAAAACCCGATCCGCCCCTTGCCCGGCGTCGTCTTGACCCGGATATCCCCGGCCAGGACGTGCACCCGCCCATCGGCCACCGCATAGCCGAGCCCATCGAGCAGGGTCTTGCGCAAATCGCGCGGCGACACGCCCGCCAGCCTGTCCAGCACCACATCCCCCAGCAACGGATCGAACGCCGTCAGGTTCAGTTCGCGCAGCAGGCCGGTATACATGCGCTGCGCGATGCCGGCCGCCTGTTCCGGCGTCGGCGCGGGCACTTCGTATACGGCCATCCGGTTCAGCAGCGGGTGCGGGATGCCTTCGGTGGAGTTGGCCGTGAGCACCCAGAAGATTTGCGAGGCGTCGATGTCGACGTCGATGAATTCGTCGCGGAACGCGCAGGCCGTTTCCGGTTCCAGCAGTTGATACAGCGCCGCGAGCGGGTCGGATTGCGAGGAACCCGTCGCCTTTTCGACCTCGTCCAGCACGATCACCGGGTTGGCGAACTGGCCGCGCACGAGGCGTTCGGCCACCTTGCCGCACTTGGCGCCGCGCCAGCTGGCCGAGCTGCCCGTGATGACGAAGCCGGCCGACAGGGCATTCATGCTGATCAGTTCGCAGTCCGTCTGCATGACTCTCGCCAGGCGCTTGGCGAAGTGGGTCTTGCCGACGCCCGGGCCGCCCAGCAGCAGGATCGGCATGACGTTGAATCCCTTGTCGCCCGCGTGGGCCAGGCGCAGGTAGCGCGCCAGGTCGTCCAGCACTTCATCGAAATTGGGACATTCCTCGAACAGCGGGTCGAGGGCCTCGATGGAAGAGGGTGTGGTGACGAAACGTTCGGCGCCGGTCTCGAGCATGCGTTCGTAGAAGACGTCGAGTTCGGGCGAGCGTCCGCGGCTGCGGTCCAGCGCGTCCTGTACGTCGTTGAGGTCGTAGACGGTGCGCGTCCTGGCCAATGTGATAGGCGTGCTGCTCACAATGCTTCTCCTGCGCGGTAGTACGGACTCACTTATAATGCCGGCTCCCCCAAAAAAAACCGCCAAGCGAGCCGGAAACGGCCGGGTGAATGCCTTGTCCCTATCCTAAACCGCCGCGCTGCGATCCGCAATTTTCTCCCATGCGCGCGCGTTGCCATAAAGCAGCTTTCCCATAGTAAATACTTGCTCTAAATCAATGGTAAAACACATGTGTGCAGATGAGGTAGCACATGCATAGTGAGACCTAAGTCTCTAATTTTGCTCAACATTTTTACTTGAGGTTCCGTCAAGTAAGTTCGCTAAGTCATTGGTTTCATTAGCAATTTTCGCGTTTTCTAAACGTGAATTCGCTTGACCACAGACAACGCTTCCTCTAAAGTGGGAAATGGTGGCAAAAAGTGCAGTTTTGTGGGAGGCCGGTGGGTCTCCCGGCGCCTAAAAAACAATCAGACTGATAACTCTCCAAAACTAGGTACAAACGTGTTTCAGGGCGCGTCAGCGATCAATCTCGATGCAAAAGGACGGCTGTCAATACCGGCCAAGCATCGCGACGCCTTGATGCAGCAATGTGAAGGCCGTATGACGCTCACGAAACACCCGCATGGTTGCCTGTTGTTTTTCCCGCGCCCGGTGTGGGAAGAACATCGCGAACAGATCGCCGCCTGGCCGATGTCGGCAAGGGCGTGGCAACGCATTTTCCTGGGGAACGCCTGCGATGTCGAGATGGATGGCGCGGGTCGGGTGCTTGTTTCGCCCGAGCTGCGCAATGCGGTTGGTTTGGAGAAAGAGGTGATGATGCTCGGGATGGGTAGTCATTTCGAGATCTGGGACGCCGCCAAGCTGGCAGAAAACGAGGCCGAAGCCGTCGCGGGCGGCATGCCCGACGTCCTTTCCAATTTCTCCTTTTAAGGCGCCGCATGAATGTGACTCAGCCGGTGCCCGGTTTGCAGCATCGCACGGTGCTGCTGGATGAAGCAGTCGATGCCCTCGCCCTCAAAGGCGGGCGCGCTGCCGGTACTTATATAGATGGCACGTTCGGCCGCGGCGGTCACAGCCGGCTGATCCTGTCGAAGCTGGCGCCCACGGGGCGCCTGATCGGYTTCGACAAGGATCCCCAGGCGATCGCGACGGCCGAACAGTTGAACGATCCGCGTTTTTCGATCGTGCACGACAGCTTCGCGACGATGCGCGAAGCGTTGGCGGCACGAGGCGTGCACCAGGTCGACGGCATCCTGCTGGACCTGGGCATCTCCTCGCCGCAGGTCGACGACGCGAGCCGCGGCTTCAGCTTCCGCAACGACGGTCCTCTGGACATGCGGATGGATACGACACGGGGCATCTCCGCCGCCGCATGGCTGGCCGAGGTGCCGGAAAAACAATTGGAAAAGGTGATCAGGGACTATGGAGAAGAACGGTTTGCTTTTCAGATTGCAAAGGCGATTGCTGCTCGCAGGGCAATCGAACCAATTTCAAGCACACGACAGCTTGCCGCAGTCGTGGCAAACGCGGTCAAAACCAGGGAGAAAGGCAAGGATCCGGCAACCCGCACCTTTCAGGCTATCCGGATTTTCATCAATCAAGAGCTTGAGGACCTTGAAGCAGGTTTGAAGGCCGCTTTCGAACTGCTGGCACCCGGCGGGCGCCTGTCCGTGATCAGCTTCCATTCGCTGGAAGACCGCATGGTCAAGCAGTTCCTGGCGTCCAAGGCCAAAGTCGAGCAGCCGGATCGCCGGCTGCCGATCCGTGCCGTCGATTTGCCCCAGCCCTTGATGAAGCTGATCAGCAAGACCAAGCCCTCCGACGTCGAGGTCGAGGCCAATCCGCGTGCCCGTTCGGCGGTGCTGCGCGTGGCCGAACGCCTGGGAGGCGCCGCATGAGCGGCAAGATCAACGTCGTGCTGACCACGTTGCTGGTCGGTTGCGCGCTGTCGGTCGTGAACGCGCGCTACCAGCGCAACCACCTGATCGACAACCTCGAAAAGATGGCGACCCAGCAGCGCCAGCTCGAGATCGACTGGGCGCAGCTCCAGCTCGACCAGTCCACCCTCGGCAAGAACGAACGCATCGAACAGATCGCGCGCTCCGAGCTGAACATGGCGCCCCTGTCCCCGGCGCGCACGCAGTACCTGATGGAAGGCGGCAAATGAAGGCCGGCACCAGCGCATCCCGCGTCGCCGCCGCCAAGGGCGTGGCGTTTTCCAGGAGTCCCGTGCTGGCCGTGCGCCTGCCGGACTGGCGCTCGCGTGTCGTGCTGTTCGTGCTGTTTGCCGCGTTTTTCGCGCTGGCCGGACGCGCGCTGTGGCTGCAGGGCGTCTCCAACCAGTTCCTGCAGAAGCAGGGCGCGAGCCGCTACGAGCGCGTGCTCGAACTGCCGGCCACGCGCGGCAAGATCTTCGACCGCAACGGCATCGTGCTCGCGTCGTCGCTGCCCGTGAAGGCCGTGTGGGCGATCCCGGAGGACGTCAAGGAGTCGCCGTCGCAGAAGCTGCGTCAACTGGCGCGGCTGCTCGACATGCCGGAGGCCGACCTGCTGAAGAAKCTCGATTCCGACCGTACCTTCGTCTACCTGAAGCGCCAGGTCGAGATGGACGTGATCGCCAGGATCGAAAAGCTCGGCATCGACGGCCTCGACACGCGCAAGGAATACAAGCGCTATTATCCGCAGGGCGAGGTGATGACGCACATCGTCGGCTTCACGAACGTCGAGGACGTGGGCCAGGAAGGCATCGAACTCGCGCAGCAGAAGAACCTCGTCGGCCAGACCGGCAGCCGGCGCGTGATCAAGGACCGCCTGGGCCGCATCGTCGAGGACGTCGGCCTGTCGCGCGAGCCGCACGACGGCCGCGACCTGACGCTGTCGGTCGACTCCAAGCTGCAGTACATCGCCTTCAACAGCGTCAAGGACGCCGTCGAGAAGTTCCACGCCAGGGCCGGGGCTGCCATCGTGCTGGACGTGCACACGGGCGAGGTACTGGCGCTGGCCAACTGGCCCACGTATAACCCGAACGACCGCTCGCGCCTGACCGGCGAGCAGCTGCGCAACCGCGTCATCACCGACACGTTCGAGCCGGGTTCCACCCTGAAGCCGTTCACCGTCGCGCTGGCGCTGGACAAGGGCCTGATCAAGCCGACCACGCTGTTCGACACGGGCACCGGCCGTTACCAGACCGGCGGCCATACGATCCGCGACACGCACCCGCACGGCGTCATCGACGTCAGCACGATCATCCAGAAGTCGTCCAACATCGGCACGACCAAGATCTCGGAGCTGCTGTCGGCCCAGGAGATGTGGGAGATGTTCACCAAGGTCGGCTTCGGCCAGGCGCCGCGCTTCGGCTTCCCCGGCGCCGCGGCCGGTCGCCTGCGTCCCTACAAATCCTGGCCCATCGTCACCAAGGCCAATATGTCGTTCGGCCAGGGCATCTCGATGTCGCTGCTGCAACTGGCGCACGCCTGGCTGATCTTCGCGCGCGACGGCGACATCATCCCGTTGTCGTTCCAGAAGGTGACGGACAAGCCGGTCGGCCAGCAGATCATCTCGCCGAAGACCGCGGCCCAGGTCCGCACGATGGTCGAATCGGTGGTGAGCCCGCAGGGCACGGCACCGCAGGCCCAGGTGGCGGGCTACCGCATCGGCGGCAAGACGGGTACCGCGCAGAAGGCCATCAACGGCCACTATTCGCAGACGCACTACATCGGCAACTTCGTCGGCATCGCGCCGATGTCGAATCCGCGCTTCGTCATCGCCGTGATGATCGACGATCCGTCCGGACCATTCCACACCGGTGGCGCGGTGGCCGCGCCGACATTCGCGGCGTTGGCGGCGAACGCACTGCGGGCCGCCAACGTGCCGCCCGACTCCACGGTCACCGACATCATCATTCCAGAACATCCACTCGAGGAGAGTAATTGATGGCCGAAACGCCAAAAATCATCGAATGGATTCAGGCCGCCGCACCAGGCGGCCGTCTCGTTTCCGACTCGCGCCGCGTGCGCAGCGGCGACGTGTTCTTTGCCTATCCGGGCGAGGCCGCCGATGGCCGCCGCTTCATTCCTTCCGCCGTCGAGAACGGCGCGGCTGCTGTCGTCTACGACGGACGCGATTTCGCATTCGACGAGACGCTGGCGGTGCCGCATCTGGCCGTCGCCGACCTGAAACAGAACGCCGGTCCGATCGCGCATGCGTACTACGGCGCCCCGGATGCCGCCATGTTCACCGTCGGCGTCACGGGCACCAACGGCAAGACCTCGTGCGCGCTGTGGACGGCGCGCGCGCTCGCGTACCTGAACAAGGATGAGGAAGAGCGGACGGCCGTCATCGGCACGCTGGGCGTGGGCCTCGTGCGCGGCCGCGCCGAGCCGGAATTCGACGCGACCGGCTACACGACGCCGGACGCCGTGCTGCTGGCCTCCGAACTCGCGCGCCTGCGCGACGCGGGCGCGACGGCGCTCGCCATCGAGGTGTCGTCGATCGGCCTCGTGGAGCAGCGCACGGCCGGCATGCACTTCGACGTGGCCGTGTTCACGAATCTCACGCGCGACCACCTCGACTACCACGGCGACATGGACGCCTACGAGGCCGCGAAGCGCCAGCTGTTCGACTGGCCGGCTCTCAAGACCGCCGTCGTCAACCTGGACGACGCGGCCGGCGTGCGCATCGTGCAGCACCTGCGCGGCGCGCGTCCGCAAGTGCGGGTCATCGGCTACACCCTGCGCACGGCGGACGAACAGCCGGCGCCGGACGGCGTGGACGTGCTGCGCGCGACGAACCTGCGCAGCCGCCCGGCCGGCAGCGAATTCCACCTCGAGTCGCCGTTCGGCAGCGCCGTCGCACGCACGCACATGGTGGGTCACTTCAATGCCAGCAATGCGCTCGCCGTACTCGGTACGCTGCTCGCGAAAGGCGTGCCGCTGCGGGCCACGCTCGACGCCATCGAGACGCTGGTGCCGGCCCCCGGCCGCATGCAGCAGGTCGGCGGCCAGGATGCGCCGATGGTCGTGATCGACTACGCGCACACGCCGGACGCGCTGGAAAAGACGCTGGAAGCCTTGCGCCAGGTGGCGCAGGAGCGCGGCGGCCAACTGTGGTGCGTGTTCGGCTGCGGCGGCGACCGCGATCCGGGCAAGCGCCCGCAGATGGGCCGCATTGCGCAGATGGCCGAGCACGTGCTCGTCACCAGCGACAACCCGCGGAGCGAGGAACCGCGCGCCATCATCGACCAGATCGTGGCCGGCATGGACCGGCACCACCCGACGTCGACGACGCAGGCCATCGAGGACCGCGCCGCCGCGATCCTGTCGGCCGTGAAGCATGCCGCCAGGCCGGACGTGATCCTGCTGGCGGGGAAGGGCCATGAGCCGTACCAGGAAATCAAGGGCCGGAAGATTCCGTTTTCCGATGCCGACCATGCCGCGCTGGCCTTGAGCGCGCGGCTCACCATGATGAGGACTGTCTGATGATTCGTGGCTCGCTGGAGCAGGTTGCTTCGACCATTGATGGCGCGCACGTCACGCGCGACGCGTATTTCCAGGGCGTGTCGACCGACAGCCGGCAGCTGATGCCGGGGTCGCTGTTCGTCGCCCTGCGTGGCGAACGCTTCGATGCCCACGACTTCCTCGGCCAGGTGGTCGACAAGCCGCTGGCGGCCGTCGTCGTGGAACACCTGCCCGAACACTATCCGCTGCCGGCGCTGGTCGTGCCGGACACGCTGGCCGCGCTGGGCCGCATCGGCAACTTCTGGCGCCGCCACTTCACGATTCCCGTCATCGGCGTCACCGGCAGCAACGGCAAGACGACGGTCAAGGAAATGATCTCCGCGATCCTCATGGCGGCCTTCGGTGCGGAAGGGCGCCTGGCCACGCAGGGCAACCTGAACAACGAGATCGGCGTGCCGCTGACCGTGACGCGCCTGACGGATGCGCACAAGGCTGCCGTCGTGGAACTGGGCATGAACCACCCCGGCGAGATCGCGCGCCTGGCCGCCATCGCRGAACCGACCGTCGCCCTCGTCAACAACGCCCAGCGCGAGCACCAGGAATTCATGCACACCGTCGAAGCGGTGGCGCGCGAGAACGGCGCCGTGCTGCAGGCACTGGCGGCCGATGGCGTCGCGGTGTTCCCGGGCGACGACGAGTACACGGCGCTGTGGCGCGAGCTGGCCGGYGAGCGCAAGGTGATGACCTTCGGCCTGACGGACGCCTGCGACGTGCGTGCAAGGGTGGTGACAAGCGACACGACGAACGGCTTCGGCAGCGAACTCGCGGTCGAAGCCGGTGTCGAACGCTTCACGATCGTTCTCTCCGCCGCCGGCGTGCACAACGTCCGCAACGCACTGGCCGCGATCGCATGCGCGCTCGCGGCCGGCATTCCGGTCGACGCCGTCGTGCGCGGCCTGGAAGCGTTTGCGCCCGTCAGCGGCCGCCTGCAGCGCAAGCAGGCCGTGTGCGGCGCCACCATCATCGACGATACGTACAATGCCAACCCCGATTCCGTGCGCGCCGCCATCGATGTGCTCGCGCAGTATCCGTCGCCGCGCATCCTCGTACTCGGCGACATGGGCGAGGTTGGCACGCAGGGACCTGAGTTTCACCAGGAAATCGGTGCCTATGCCGCAAGTCGCGGCATCGACACCGTGCTCGCGACCGGCGATCTGGCACGCCACATGGCCGCATCGGGAGCGCAACACTACGAGCAGTTCGACGAATTATTGGCAGCACTGGATCAAAAACTGGGCAGCAAATCTGACGCAACTGTGTTGGTGAAGGGCTCGCGCTTCATGAAGATGGAGCGCGTGGTCCAACACCTGATCGCATCAACCAACACCGGCAAGGAAGCCCACTAGACTTATGCTGCTTTGGCTCGCACAATATTTTCAGGACTACATCGGTCCGCTGCGCGTTTTTAACTACATCACGTTCCGCGCCGTCTTCGCGACGATCACCGCCATCAGCATCGGCATGCTGTGCGGTCCCGCCGTGATCCGCAAGCTCACCGAGATGAAGGTCGGCCAGGCCGTGCGCACGTACGGTCCGCAGACCCACCTGACCAAGCACGGTACCCCGACCATGGGCGGCGTGCTCGTGCTGATCGCCATCGGCGTGTCCACCTTGCTGTGGTGCGACCTGTCGAACCGCCTGATCTGGCCGGTGCTCGTCGTGACGCTCGGCTTCGGCGCCATCGGCTGGGTCGACGACTACCGCAAGGTCGTCTATAAAGACCCGGAAGGCATGCGCTCGGGCGAAAAGTATTTCTGGATGTCGCTGATCGGCATCACCTCGTCGCTGTACCTCGCGTTCTCCGTGTCGGCCGCGACGCCGTGGGAAGTGTGGCAGCTGTTCTTCGCGTGGGTGCAGTCCGGCTTTTCGATGGACCTGCCGCCGAAGGCCGACCTGATCGTCCCGTTCTTCAAGACCATCAGCTACCCGCTGGGCGTGTGGGGCTTCATTGCGCTCACGTATTGCGTGATCGTGGGCGCCTCCAATGCCGTGAACTTCACCGATGGCCTCGACGGCCTCGCCATCATGCCGACCGTGATGGTCGGGGGCGCGCTGGGCCTGTTCGCCTACCTGACCGGTAACGCGACGTATTCGAAATACCTGTTCATCCCGCACATCCCGGGCGCCGGCGAACTGCTGATCTTCTGCGGCGCGATGGCCGGCGCGGGCCTGGCCTTCCTCTGGTATAACGCGCACCCCGCGCAGATGTTCATGGGCGACGTCGGCGCGCTGGCACTGGGCGGCGCGCTCGGCACCATCGCCGTCATCGTGCGCCAGGAGATCGTCCTGTTCATCATGGGCGGCGTGTTCGTCGCCGAGACGCTGTCCGTGATCATCCAGGTCAGCTGGTTCAAGTACACGAAGCGGAAGTATGGCCAGGGACGCCGCGTCTTCCTGATGGCGCCGCTGCACCACCATTTCGAACAGAAGGGCTGGAAAGAGACCAAGGTCGTCGTGCGTTTCTGGATCGTGACGATGATCCTGGTCCTTGTTGGCTTCTCCACCCTGAAACTGCGCTGATAACGGGGCAACTGAGTGAACTACGACGGCAAAACCGCACTGGTACTGGGGCTCGGCGAATCGGGCCTGGCGATTGCGCTGTGGCTCGCGCGCGCAGGCAGCCGCGTGCGCGTGGCCGACACGCGAGACGAACCCGCGCGCCTGCCCGCATTGCGCGCAGCGGTGCCGGATGCGGACTTCGTCGCCGGACCGTTCACGGCGAGCCTGCTGGACGGCGTCGACTTCGTCGCCGTCAGCCCGGGCCTCGCGCCGAATCGCGAGTTGGCCGAGATCGCACCGGCGGCGGCTGCACGCCACGTGCCGCTGTGGGGCGAGATCGAGCTGTTCGCGCAAGCCCTGGCGGCACTGAAGGCGGAACGCCAATATTCTCCGAAGGTCATCGCCATCACGGGCACGAACGGCAAGACGACCGTGACGAGCCTCACGGGCCTGCTGTGCCGCCGCGCCGGCCTCACGACGAAGGTCGCCGGTAATATCAGCCCCGCGGCGCTGGACGTGCTGCGCGAAGTGATCGACGCGAACATGCGCGTGGGCGACGAGTTGCCGCAGGCATGGGTGCTGGAACTCTCCAGCTTCCAGCTGCACACGACGTACAGCCTGGACGCGGATGCCGCGACCGTGTTGAACGTCACACAGGACCACCTCGACTGGCACGGCAGCATGGCAGCGTATGCCGCCGACAAGGCCCGCATCTTCGGCGGCAATACCGTCCGCGTGCTGAACCGCGACGACGCGACCGTGATGGGCATGGCGGATCAAGGCGCGGCGGTCACGACGTTCGGCACCGGCGAACCGGATGCGCCGGGCAGCTTCGGCCTCGTGAACGAGCGGGGCGTGCTGTGGCTGGCGAACGCGAACCCGGGTGAAGAGCCCGAGAAAAAGAAGAAGAAAAACGCGCCGGCGCCATCAACCGGGCCGGTCGACATCACGATCAACCGCCTGATGCCCGCCGACGCGCTGCACATCCGCGGCCTGCACAACGCCTCCAATGCGCTGGCCGCGCTGGCCCTGTGCCGCGCCGTCGGCCTGCCGCTGGCGCCGCTGCTGCACGGCCTGCGCGAATACCAGGGCGAGCCACACCGCGTGGAACTCATCACGAGCATCGACAACGTCGAGTACTACGACGATTCGAAAGGCACGAACGTCGGCGCCACGGTCGCCGCGCTGGAGGGGCTCGGTAAAACGTTCGGCGAGACCGAACGCCAGATCCTGCTGATCGCCGGTGGTGACGGCAAAGGCCAGGACTTCAGCCCGCTCGCGGGCCCGTGCTCGCGCTACGTGCGCGCCGTGCTGCTGATCGGTCGCGACGGCCCCGCCATCCGCGCCGCGCTCGAACCGACCGGCGTGCCGTGCTTCGACCTGCCCGGCCTGCCGGAAGCCGTGCGCCGCGCCAGCGGTCTGGCAAAATCCGGTGACGTCGTGCTGCTGTCGCCCGCATGCGCCAGCCTGGACATGTTCACCAATTACGCGCACCGCGCCCAGGTCTTCATCGACGCCGTGCGCGACATCGCACTCGAGAAGGGACAGGAGATCTGATGGCTTTCCAGATTCCCTTCAAGTTCGGCGGTTCTGCGAGCGACGCGACGATCGCGACGCGCGCACGTCCGTCGCGCATGATGGAATACGACCAGCCGCTCGTCTGGGTCGTGCTGCTGCTGATGCTGTTCGGGATGGTGATGGTGTATTCGGCATCGATCGCGCTGCCGGACTCGCCCAAGTTCGCCTACCTCGCGGGCAAGAATAATTACTTCCTGGTGCGCCAGGCCATGTTCATCGCGATCTCGATGGTGGCCGGTCTGTTTGTCTTCAGGATTCCGGTCGCGACGTGGCAGCGCTTCGCGCCGCTGATGTTCGTCGCCACATTGATTCTGCTGGCCCTCGTGCTGATACCTGGCATCGGCACATCGGTCAACGGTGCGCGCCGCTGGTTGTCGCTGAAGGTCCTGGCCCTGCAACCGTCCGAGATCATGAAGGTCGTGGCCGTGCTGTACGCGGCCGACTTCACCGTGCGCAAGCAGCAGTTCATGCACAAGCTCACCAAAGGCTTCATGCCGATGGCGGCCGCGATGGCGCTCGTCGGCGCGCTGCTGATGCTGGAGCCCGACCTCGGCGCGTTCGGCGTCGTCGTCTGCATCTCGATGGGCATCCTGTTCCTGGGCGGCTTCAACATGATCTGGTTCGGCGGCATCGGCGCCGTTCTCGTGCTCGTGTTCTCGACCATCATCGCGCTGTCGCCGTTCCGCCGCGCGCGCATGTTCGCCTACATGAACCCGTGGGAAGAGGGCAATGCGTTGGACAAGGCATACCAGCTGACGCACTCGCTGATCGCGTTCGGCCGTGGCGAGATCTTCGGCGTGGGCCTGGGCGGCAGCGTGGAAAAGCTGCACTACCTGCCGGAAGCGCACACCGACTTCATCATGGCCGTCATCGGCGAGGAACTGGGTCTCGTCGGCGTGCTTGTCGTGATCGGCCTGTTCTACTGGCTCGTCAAGCGCGCCTTCGACATCGGCCGCCAGGCCATCGCGCTGGAGCAGCACTTCGCCGGCCTCGCCGCGAAGGGCATCGGCATCTGGATCGGCGTGCAGGTGTTCATCAACATGGGCGTGAACCTGGGCCTGCTGCCCACCAAGGGCCTGACGTTGCCGCTGATGAGTTACGGTGGTTCCGGCGTACTGTTCAACTGCGTCGGTCTCGCGATCCTGCTGCGCATCGATTACGAAAACCGGGTACGGATGCGGGGAGGCCGGCAATGACGAAAAAACTGATGATCATGGCGGCGGGCACCGGCGGCCACATCTTCCCCGGCATCGCCATCGCACAGACGATGCGCGAGCGCGGCTGGGACGTCTCGTGGCTGGGCACGATGCACGGCATGGAGAAGGACATCGTGCCGAAGCACGGTATCGCGATGGATTCGATCGATTTCGCCGGCATGCGCGGCAAGGGCCTCGCACACACGGTGTCCGGCGCGTTCAAGCTGGTCGCGAGCTTTGCCTCGTGCCGCAAGTACCTGGCACTGCGCAAGCCCGACGTCGTGCTGGGCATGGGTGGTTATGTGACGGTGCCGGGCGGGGCGATGGCGCGTGCGCGCGGCATCCCGCTGGCGCTGGTGAACGCCGATGCGGCGCTGCTATTGTCGAACAAGACCTTGAGCCCGCTCGCGCAGCGCGTACTGTTCGGCTTCCCTGCCGATTTCGGCAAGGCCGCGGGCAAAGCCGTCGTGACGGGTAACCCGGTGCGCAAGGAAATCCTGGAGATGCCGTCGCCTGGCCACCGCTTCGCCGGCCGTACCGGTCCGCTGAACGTGCTCGTCGTCGGCGGCAGCCTCGGTGCGAAGGTGTTGAACGACAGCGTGCCGGCCGCGCTGGCGCTGATCCCGGCAGGACTGCGTCCGACGGTCACCCACCAGTCAGGCAGGAAGAACATCGAGGCCCTGCGCGCCGCGTACGCGCAGGCGGGCGTGCAGGCCAACGTGGTCGACTTCATCGACGACATGGCGGCGGAATACGCGAACGCCGACCTCGTGATCTGCCGCGCCGGTGCGATCACCGTGTCGGAACTGACGGCGGCCGGCGTCGCGAGCGTGCTCGTGCCGTTCGTCGCCAGCACGACGAGCCACCAGCGCGACAATGCGATCTGGATGGCGGGGCAGAAGGCGGCGGTGCATCTGCCGCAGGGCGAACTGGATGCGCAGCGACTGGCACAGTTGTTGCAAACGACCACGCGTGACGACTGCCTGGCGATGGCCGAGGCGGCGCAGGCGGTGGGCAGGCGCGACGCCAATGCGGCGATCGCGCGGGTACTCGAAGAATTGGCGAACGGCGGACAATGAAACACAAGATCAAACACATTCACTTCGTCGGCATCGGCGGCAGCGGCATGAGCGGCATCGCGGAGGTGCTGCTGAATCTCGGCTACAAGGTGTCCGGCTCGGACCTCGCGTCGAACGCGGCCAGCCAGCGCCTGCAGGCACTGGGCGCGAACGTGCGCATCGGCCACGCGGCCGAGAACATTCAGGGCGCCGACGCCGTCGTGACCTCGACCGCCGTCAACGAAGCGAATCCGGAAGTCGTCGCCGCGCGCGCCGCGAAAATCCCCATCGTCCCGCGCGCGATCATGCTCGGTGAACTGATGCGCCTGAAGCGCGGCATCGCCATCGCCGGCACGCACGGCAAGACGACGACGACGAGCCTCGTCGCCTCCGTGCTCGCGCAGGGCGGCCTGGACCCGACCTTCGTCATCGGCGGACGGCTGAACAGCGCCGGCGCCAATGCCAAGCTGGGCACCGGCGACTATATCGTGGCCGAGGCCGACGAGTCGGATGCGTCGTTCCTGAACCTGTCGCCGATGATCGAGGTGATCACCAACATCGACGCCGACCACATGGACACGTACGAGCACGACTTCGAGAAGCTGAAGGGCGCGTTCGTCAACTTCACGCACCGCCTGCCGTTCTACGGCCGCGCGATGATGTGCGTCGACGACGCGAACGTGCGCGCCATCCTGCCGCAGGTGACCAAGCCGGTGACGACATACGGCTTCTCGGAAGACGCCGAGGTGCGCGCCCTGAACGCGCACGCCGTCGGCATCCAGATGCATTTCACCGTGCGCCAGCAGGGCTATCCGGACACGGACTTCGTGCTGAACCAGCCGGGCATGCACAACGTGCTGAACGCCTGCTCCGCGATCGCGATCGCGCGCGAGATCGGCGTGCCCGACGAGGCGACCGCGCAGGGCCTGCGCGAATTCAACGGCGTGGGCCGCCGCTTCACGCGCCATGGCGAGGTCGAACTGCCGGGCGGCGGCAGCTTCACGCTGGTCGACGACTACGGCCACCACCCGGTGGAAGCCCAGGTGAYGCTGGCCGCCGCGCGCGCCGCGTACCCGGGCCGCCGCCTCGTGCTGGCGTTCCAGCCGCACCGCTATTCCCGCACCCGCGACCTGTTCGAGGACTTCGTCAAGGTGCTGGCCGCGCCGGACGTGCTGCTGCTCGCGGAAGTGTATGCGGCCGGCGAGGCGCCGATCGTGGCGGCGGACGGCCGCGCCCTCGCGCGTGCGCTGCGCGCGGGAGGCGGCATCGAACCGATTTTCGTGGAATCGATCGCCGACATGCCGGCGACGATCCTCAAGGTGGCGCGCGACGGCGACGTCGTGCTCACCATGGGCGCCGGCTCGATCGGCGGCGTCCCCCATCAACTGACATCGAATCAGAAGGTAGCGCAGTAAAAGGTCCATTATGAGCTCTATCACTCAATCCGAAGCTAAGGCCCTGGGCAAGGTCGGCGTGCTGTTCGGCGGCCGCTCCGCCGAGCGCGAGATCTCGCTGATTTCCGGCAGTGGCGTGCTGCAGGCCCTGCAATCGAAGGGCATCGACGCCCACGCGTTCGACCCGGCCGAGCGCTCGCTGGCCGAACTGGCCGCGGAAAAATTCGACCGCGTGTTCATCGCGCTGCACGGCCGTTAYGGCGAGGACGGCACCCTGCAGGGCGCGCTGGAACTGCTGGGCATCCCGTACACGGGTAGCGGCGTGATGGCGTCTTCCGTCGGCATGGACAAGGTCACCACGAAGATCGTGTGGCTGGCGGCCGGCGTGCCGACGCCGAAGTACATCACCATCGCCGCCGGCGCCGACGTCGACGCGGCTGCCATCGTGGCCGAGCTGGGCCTGCCGCTGATCGTCAAGCCGCCGCTGGAAGGCTCCACGATCGGCATCACCAAGGTGGTTGACGCCGCCGGCCTGCAGGCCGCCGTCGACCTGGCTCGCCAGTACGACAAGGTGGTGCTGGTGGAGCAGTTCATCCAGGGCCGCGAGTTCTCCGTGCCGGTGCTGGGTACCGGCCCGACGGCGCGCGCGCTGCCGATCGTGGAAATCGTGGCGCCGGAGGGCAATTACGACTACCAGAACAAGTACTTCACGGACGACACCAAGTACCACTGCCCGGCGCCGCTCGACGCGGCGACGACGGCGGCGATCCAGGCGCACGTGGTGAACGCCTATCGCGCACTCGGCTGCGAAGGCTGGAGCCGCATAGACGTGCTGCTGCGCGAGTCGGACAATGCACCGTTCCTGCTGGAGGTGAACACGTCGCCGGGGATGACGACGCACTCGCTCGTGCCGATGGCGGCGCGCGCCGAGGGCACGAGTTACGAAGACTTGTGCGTGGATATCCTGCGCTCGGCCAGCCTCAAGGCCGGTCAGGTGAAAAAGTAAGGAAACAAGATGTGGCATGACGTGCGAGCTCTGAACGCAACTGCCAGCGCGCTCACCGCGCTGGTGGTGCTCGCGTGCGTGGCGTCGGGATTGTGGTGGCTGTCGCAGCGCCCGATGTTCACCCTGCGCGCGGTGCGGGTCGAGAGCATGTACGGGCTGGACCTGCAGCACGTGAACGAGCTGACGGTGCGTAACGGGGTGCTCGGGAAGATCAACGGTAACTTCTTCACGACCGACCTGGAACAGGTGCGCACCACGTTCGAAGCGGTGCCGTGGGTGCGCAAGGCCAGCGTGCGGCGCGAGTGGCCGAACCAGCTGATCGTGCAGGTGGAAGAGCACGAGGCGCTGGGCACCTGGGGGGAAGATGGACGGCTGTTGTCCGTGAAGGGGGAAGTATTCACGGCCAACCTGGCCGAGGCCGACGAGGACCACGAACTGCCTGCGTTCGAAGGTCCGTCCGGCAGCGAGAAGGAAGTGCTGAACCGCTTTGCGGAACTGCGCGGCTGGTTTGCGCCGATCCGCCTCGTGCCGGAGTCGATCAGCCTGTCGGATCGCTACGCCTGGACCGTGAAGCTGAACAACGGGATGAGCGTGGAACTGGGACGCGAGAAGGACAAGGACACACTGCACTCGCGCGTGCAGCGGCTGGTGAGCATTTACCCCCAGCTGGTGGCCAGACTCGAGGAAGGGCGCATCGATACGATCGACATGCGCTATCCGAACGGCCTGGCCCTGTCCTCGGCGGCGCTGAATATCCCGGCGGATGCGACCAAGCCAGTCAAGGCGGCAAAGAAAAAAACGAACACCAAAACAACAAAGCAGATCTAATTTACGCAGGCGACAGCAAACATGACAAAAGACGCGAAGAACCTGATCGTCGGCCTCGACATCGGCACCTCGAAGGTGGTGGCGGTGGTGGCCGAAGTGATGGCCGATGGGCGCCACGAGGTGATCGGTCTCGGCCAGCACGAGTCCAAGGGTTTGAAGAAAGGCGTTGTCGTCAACATCGAAGCGACCGTCGAATCCATCCAGCGCGCCCTCGAGGAAGCGGAGCTGATGGCCGACTGCAAGATCCGTAACGTGTATGCGGGCATCGCCGGCAGCCATATCCGTTCGTTCAACTCGAGCGGCATGGTCGCCATCAAGGACAAGGAAGTGACGGCCACGGACGTGGCGCGCGTGATCGAGACGGCGAAGGCCGTGAACATCCCGACCGACCAGCAACTGCTGCACACGGTGCCGCAGGAATTCATCGTCGACAACCAGGAAGACGTGCGCGAGCCGATCGGCATGAGCGGCATCCGCCTCGAGGTGCGCGTGCACATTGTTACAGGTGCGGTGTCCGCCGTGCAGAATATTGTAAAGTGCGTGCGCCGCTGCGGCCTCGAGGTCTCGGACCTGATCCTGCAGCCGATGGCCTCGGCCGATTCCGTGCTGACGAACGACGAGAAGGAACTCGGCGTCGTCCTGATCGACATCGGCGGCGGCACCACCGACATTGCGGTCTTCAGCGACGGCGCGATCCGCCACACGGCCGTGATCCCCATCGCCGGCGATCAGATTACGAGCGACATCGCGATGGCCCTGCGCACGCCGACCGGCGAGGCCGAAGAGATCAAGATCCGCTACGGCGTGGCCAAGCAGGTGCTGGCCGATCCGGGCGAAACGCTGGAAGTGCCGGGCCTCGGCGACCGCGGTCCCCGCTCGTTGTCGCGCCAGGCGCTGGCCGCCGTGATCGAGCCGCGCGTGGAAGAACTGTTCGCGATGGTGCACCAGGTCGTGCGCGAATCCGGTTACGAGGGCGTGCTCTCGTCGGGCATCGTGCTGACCGGCGGCTCGTCGATCATGCCGGGCATGATCGAGATGGCCGAAGACATCTTCCTCAAGCCGGCGCGCCTCGGTACGCCGGAATACCGCGGCCAGCTGGCGGACGTCGTGCGCAGCTCGCGCTATGCGACGGTGCTCGGCCTGCTGCTGGAAGCGAAGAAGCAGTATTTGCGCGGGCATATCGTGACGCGTCAGGATGGATCGGTGAAGGCAGTCTGGCAACGAATGAAAGAATGGTTCCTCGGGAATTTCTGAGGTGACGAAGAATCGCGGCGCGCGTGGCCAGGATGGGAACAACGTAAACGCAACGCGTGGCGGATTTTTCGGGGTTTGGTAACAGCTAGTAGCAGATTTGCTTGGTAACGGACACGAAACATTTTTAAAATAGTGGCGCGTTTCCAATCTCGAGTCCTGGCGATGTCCGCGAGGATTCGGGCTTGGAAACGGCTCATCGAGATTAGGAGTTCATCATGGAGTTCGATATGGTCGATAACGCAGCACTGGGCACGGTCATCAAGGTCGTCGGCGTTGGCGGCGCAGGCGGTAATGCGGTCCAGCATATGATCAACAAGGGCGTGTCCGGCGTGGAGTTCATCGCCGCCAACACCGATGCCCAGGCGCTGGCCGCATCCGGTGCCCACAACGTCATCCAGATCGGCGAGTCCGGCCTGGGTGCCGGCATGCGTCCGGAAATCGGCCGCCAGCTGGCAGAGCAATCGCGCATGCGCATCGAGGACGCGCTGCGCGGCGCACACATGGTCTTCATCGCCGCCGGCATGGGCGGCGGCACCGGCACCGGCGCCGCGCCGATCGTCGCGGAAGTCGCCAAGAGCCTGGGCGCGCTGACCGTGGCCGTCGTCTCGAAGCCGTTCTCGTACGAAGGCCAGAAGTGCATGGACGTCGCCGAGACGGGTCTGAACGAACTGACCAAGCACGTCGACTCGCTGATCGTCATCCTGAACGAGAAGCTGGAAGACATCTACGAAGACGAATCGATGCTGGACTGGATGAAGCATGCGGACGACGTGCTGAACAACGCCGTCGCCGGTATCGCCGAGATCATCAACGTCCCGGGCCACATCAACGTCGACTTCAACGACGTCAAGACCATCATGAGCGAGCAGGGCAAGGCCATGATGGGCACCGCCACCGCGTCGGGCGTCGACCGCGCACGCATCGCCGCCGAACAGGCCGTCGCCTCGCCGCTGCTGGATGGCATCGACCTGTCGGGAGCGAAGGGCGTGCTGGTGAACGTCACCGCGTCGCGCGGCCTGAAGGGTAAGGAAATCAAGGAAGTCATGGCCGCCGTGCGCGCCTTCGCGGCACCGGACGCCGCGATCGCGCAAGGCATCGCCTACGATGACGAGATGGGCGACGAATTGCGCGTGACCGTCGTCGCGACGGGCCTGGGCAAGAACAAGGCCAACATCTCGCTGGTGCAGCCGCAACAGGTCCTGCGCACCGGCACGTACGGCGCGCCGATGATGTCCGGCACGCCGGGCGTGACGGGCGGCGTGACCATGGGTTCGGCGGCCGGCGCCGGCGCGATGGACGGCATGAAGCAGCCGGCCGTATGGCGCCGCGAGCAGGCATCCGAGCAGGTGCAGGCGATGCAGCGCAACGGTGTCGAGACCTACGACATCCCGGCGTTCCTGCGCAAGCAGGCCGACTGAAGGCGGAAGACGCCAACGCCGGCTGACCACCGGCGCTCCATGATGCGGGGCCAGGCTGTTCCAAGCAGCCTGGCCTTTCGTTTTTCAGATTCGGGGGCAAAAAATTCGGGGTCAGAGCACTTTTTCAAAAAAKTGCTCTGACCCCGAATTTTTTTTAGATAAGGCATACTTGCGGGTTCTGAAAACTTGAAAGGGACATCACCATGACCATCCAGATCGGCGGCCGCCTGCCCGAAGGCACTCTGCAGGAATACATCGAAGTCGCAACCGAAGGCTGCGCGCTCGGCCCGAACACGTTCAACGTGGCCGACCTCGTGAAGGGCAAGACCATCGCCATCTTCGGCCTGCCGGGCGCCTTCACCCCGACCTGCTCGGCCCAGCACCTGCCCGGCTACGTCAAGCTGGCCGACCAGCTGAAAGCCAAGGGTGTCGACGAAATCTGGTGCATCTCCGTCAACGACGCCTTCGTCATGGGCGCCTGGGGCCGCGACCAGAAGGCCACCGGCATCGTGCGCATGATGGCCGACGGCAGCGCCGCCTTCACCAAGGCCCTGGGCCTGGAATTCGACCTCGTCGCCAAGGGCTTCGGCGTGCGCTCGCAGCGCTATTCGATGCTCGTGCAGGGCGGCGTCGTCAAGCAGCTCAACGTGGAAAGCGGCGGCTTCGACGTGTCGTCGGCCGAGACGCTGCTGAAGCAGCTGGGCTGAGCGGCATCCGATCCACGCGAACGGCGCCGCGGCGCCGTTTTTTGTCTCCGCCACGACCATGATCATCAACACCGAAACCCCCGACCAGCCCGAGGCCATCGCGCTGTACGAACGCGCCGGCTTCGTGCGGTGCGCGCCGTTCGGCGAGTACAGGGACGATCCGCTATCGATCTTCATGGAGAAGCAGTTGTGAGCCGGCTCGCGGGGAATATGCGCAGCATCCGCGCGATGCTGGTCTGCGTCGCCATGTTCTCGATCATGGACGCGACGATGAAGCTGCTGTCCGCCCACTTCCCGGCGATGCAGGTGGCGGCGCTCCGCGCGCTGTCCGCGCTGCCGCTCGTCGGGGCGTACCTGTTCTGGCGCGGCGGACAGCGTTCGCTGCTGCGCATCCGCTGGCCGCTGCACCTGCTGCGCGGCGCCATCGGCATCGCGATGCTGTCGCTGTTCACGTATGGCCTCAAGACGCTGTCGCTGGCCGAGGCCTATTCGATCTTCTTCATCGGTCCGATCCTGATCACGGCGCTGTCCGTGTTCGTGCTCGGCGAGCGCGTCGATGGCGCGCGCTGGATCGCGATCGGGGTCGGCATGGCCGGCGTGCTCGTCGTGCTGCGGCCGACCGGGGCCGGGTTCTTCACCCTGGGCGGACTCGCCGTGCTGACCGCGGCCGTGTGCTATGCGGTGTCCGCCGTCGCCGGTCGCGTGCTGGCGCGCACGGACCGGGGCGAACACATGATGTTCTGGCTGATGGTCCTGATGGCCACCGGCGCGACGCCGCTGGCCGCGCCCGCCTGGGTGCCGGTGCAGGCCGGGCATTGGCTGCTGATCCTGCTGCTCGCCGTCAGCGGCTTCTTTGGCCAGCTGGCGCTCACGGAAGCGTTCAGCCACGGCGAGGCCTCGGTCGTGGCGCCGTTCGAGTACACGGCGCTGGCCTGGGGCGTGGCCATCGACTGGCTCATGTGGAAAACCTTGCCGGATGAATACACTTTGCTGGGCGCTGCCATCATCATCGGCAGTGGCCTGTACCTGATCCGCCACGAAACGGTGCATGCGGAAGCCGAGCATCCCTGAAAACGTGGCGTTGAAGCCACCGGACAGGAGGGTCTCCGGCGTGTGCGGAAACGCTACGATATAATCGAACGATGCTCAAACAACGAACCATCAAGCAACTGGTGCGCACGACAGGTGTCGGCCTGCACTCCGGGACCAAGGTCGAGCTGACCCTGCGTCCGGCGGCAGCCGACACGGGCATCGTGTTCCGCCGTGTCGACCTCGATCCCATCGTCGAGTTCCCGTCGAACGCCGACATCGTGGGCGATACCCGCATGGCGTCCGTGCTCACGCAGGGCAATGCGCGCGTGTCGACCGTCGAGCACCTGATGTCGGCCTGCGCCGGCCTCGGCATCGACAACCTGTACGTCGACGTCACGGCCGAAGAGATTCCGATCATGGATGGTTCGGCATCGTCGTTCGTGTTCCTGCTGCAGCAGGCGGGCGTGCAGGAGCAGGCTGCGCCCAAGAAATTCATCCGCGTGCTGAAGCCGGTGGAAGTCCGCCAGGGCAGCGGCGCCAACGAGAAATGGGCGCGCTTGAGCCCGTATGACGGCTTCAAGCTCGACTTCTTCATCGAATTCAATCACCCGGCCGTGGACGGCACGACGCAGCGCGCCGTCGTCGATTTCGGCAAGGTGTCATACGTGCACGACGTGGCGCGTGCCCGCACGTTCGGCTTCATGCAGGACGTGGAAAGCCTGCGCGGCATGGGTCTGGCGCGTGGCGGCTCGCTGGAAAACGCCATCGTGATGGACGAATACCGCATCCTCAATGCGGACGGCCTGCGCTACGAGGACGAGTTCGTGCGTCATAAAATCCTCGACGCGATCGGCGACCTGTACCTCGTCGGCGCGCCGCTGCTGGCCAGCTACGAGGCGCACAAGTCCGGTCACGGACTCAACAACCTGCTGTTGCGCGAGCTGCTGGCGCATGAGGATTCCTACGAGATCGTTACGTTCGATGCGCAGGAGCGGGCGCCCGTGTCGTATGGCGCGCAGATGGAGCGGGAGTGGGCTTTAACCTGAGGTAAATGTAACGTATGGTGGGCACGGGGTGCCCACCCTACGGCGTCGATGCATATGTAGGG